>CAZMGC010000094.1:0-1527 GCA_964565795.1 uncultured Gammaproteobacteria bacterium | reverse complement strand
TAAAAGCTGGAATTGTAGATCCATTAAAAGTAGTGCGATCTGCAGTTCAAAATGCTATTTCAGTAGGAACTATGATTCTCACAACAGAATCACTAATCACCGATTTACCTGAAAAAACTCCACCACCACCTCCAGGAGGAATGCCAGGCGGCATGGATTACTAAATCTCCATAAGAGTAAATGAGAGATAAAAATTCAATTTACCCTCTCTTAATTAAACAAAAAATAACAGTACTGAAAACCATTGGATGGTATTTCACGAGAATATCGGAAGCATTGCTTAGTGAAAACAGATGGACGTTCCTTTTGAATAAAAAGAATCAAGAAGAGATAGTAGGAGCATTATTGGCTTGCGTAGCTACTTTTAGGAGTGGAAAGACTTGGTATCCTTCAGTAAATAATGAAGAAAAATCTTCAGCTGATGTTTATGTAATTAATTCTGAAGAAGATGGAGCAGCAATTCAAGTAACATCAACTTATAAAGGATCATTAGATCATGTAAAAAAGGACGTTACTGATGAGATTTGGAAATGTATTTTAAATAAGCACGCGAAAGGAATGGAGTATTCCTTGAACAATCACTTAGCAGTTTTTATAGCTAGAAATGATTTTCAAATTAATTTTAATAAATTAGTAAAAAAGATTCGAAAAGAGCATATGTATTGGAACTATTGGATTATTGCGCCGATTGAAGATGAGAAGAAATGTATGTTTTTAGTCTCTTCGGTGTTTAGAGAGGATTCATTAGAGTGGTTTCAATGTGTTGTGGATTTTACTCCTCCAGATACTGTTAAGATTAACTACTTATCAGAATATCTAAAAAATAATCAGCTGATTCATCTCGATGAATTAAATATTAATAAATGATTTAAACGATTTTTTTACCAGCGAGGAATAATTTACCTTTGCCTACATTAGTATTCACCGGAATACCATTTTTACAAAGAGTACAGTCTTTTGCTTCCATGGCGTTAAATTCTAGGTTTATAAGTGCATCGATTTTTTTAACACCTATATCTTTTGCTTTTACATTTCCTCTATTTGCAATTGCTCCAAGCCCTATCACTTTACCTCCTGCTCTTTCAGTCATTTCAATTACCTTTTTTACACTTCCTCCAGTAGTAAGTACGTCTTCAACGACTAAAACTTTTTTACCTTTCACAAAAGAGTCGTAGCCTCTTGTAAATGTGAATCCTCCTTCTCCGTCTTTTTCTGCATAAACTCCCGGAATATCTTTTTTGAGTAATTTAGAAAGTTCAGATGCTGTATTATTAGATAAAATTACTCCTCCCATTGCAGGACCTACAACTACCTCAACTCCTGAATCTTTAAAATCTTCTGCCCACATTTTCGTTAATTGTCTTATTAAGGAAGTGTGAGGATAAATTGCATCCTTGTTAATGTATTTATCTCCGTGTTTTGCAGAAACATAGACGAAGTGTCCATCAGTTAAAACTGCGTTTGCTTTAGCTAATATTTTTTTTACTTTTTCTTCTCTTTTCATAAATATTTAAGAATTTCTTCGTT
>CAZMGC010000093.1:0-1563 GCA_964565795.1 uncultured Gammaproteobacteria bacterium | reverse complement strand
AAATTATTGATATTTATATTAGTTTTTTTGAAAAAAGAGGACATAAAAGAATTCCCAATTCTCCTCTTATTCCAGAAAACGATCCAACAACACTTTTTACAAGCTCTGGAATGCAACCTTTAGTTCCATATCTTTTAGGAGAGGAGCACCCAGAAGGAAATAGATTAGTGGATGTGCAGAATTGCTTCCGTGCAGTAGACATAGATGAAGTTGGAGATAACAGACACACTACTTTTTTCAGAATGCTCGGAAATTGGAGCTTAGGGGATTATTTTAAAAAAGAAGAAATCCCATGGCTTTGGGAACTTTTAACTAAAGACTTAGGGATTCCAGCGGAAAAACTTTACATAACTGTTTTTGAGGGGAATGATGACGTTCCTAAAGACACAGAATCTTTTGAAATTTGGAAAACTCTAGTACCGGAAAACAAAATATTTTTCGCAGGTGTAGATAAAAATTGGTGGTCTCGCTCAGGTGTTCCCGATAAAATGCCTGTAGGAGAACCTGGTGGACCTGATACTGAAGTTTATTATAAATTTGACGATCTTAAACATGAAGATAAATGTGAAGGAGATGATCCTACTAAATGTGAATGTGGAGTTTATCTAGAAATCGCTAACTCTGTTTTCATGCAATATAAAAAAACTGATAAAGGCTTCGAAGAATTACCAAATAAAAACGTCGACTTCGGTGGAGGCCTCGAAAGATTACTAGCAGCCGCCGAGGATAAGAGTGATATTTTCAAAACAACTCTATTTGAGCCACTAGTTAATTTTATCTGCGCAGAACTTGAAACAACTTACGAGAAAGAAACAAAAAACATTAGAGTCATAGCTGATCACATGAAAGCAGCTGTTTTTTTACTAAAAGACAGTGTGTCACCAAGCAATAAACAACAAGGATATGTACTCAGAAGATTAATTAGGCGAGCTACAACTAAAGCATTTTTGATAAATAAAGAAAAGGCGGACAGTAAATTTTTTGGGAAATTAGTCAAATCCATAATTGATTTAGAATCAAGCTTCTTCGACCAAGAAAATTCACAAAAAATAGGAGAGGAAATTAGCAAGGAAGTTCGTCAATTTAGAGCAACTCTGGAAAGAGGCTTAACCAGATTGGAACAATCAATAAAAGATAAAGAAAATCTAGGCTTAGCAACATTCAATCTATCTCAATCTTTTGGGTATCCACTAGAACTAACTATTGAAATATTAAAGGATCGTGGAATTAATTTTAGCGATAAAGACTTACAGCAATTTCAGGAAGCAAAAAAATCACATGCTGAATTATCCAAAGTAGCCTCAGCTGGAATGTTTAAAGGAGGACTTGCGGATCATTCGGAACAAACTGTAAGAGGACATACCGCGACTCATCTTATGCATCAGGCAATTCGCGATATGCTAGGAACAAATGTCCATCAGTCAGGATCAAATATAACCAGCGAAAGAGTAAGGTTTGATTTTAATTTCGATAGAAATCTAACGGATGAGGAAATTAAGCAGCTTGAGGAAAAAGTAAACGAAAAAATAAAAGAAAATCTTCCTGTTTATTTCGAGTTTATGC
>CAZMGC010000092.1:0-1631 GCA_964565795.1 uncultured Gammaproteobacteria bacterium | reverse complement strand
AAATTACTTGGGTTATTATATCTCGAACGACCTGAAATTTGTTATCCAAGTTTTGAGCTCGAATTATCCTTTTTGCTTCCTCAATTATTAGTTCTAGCTGATTTTCATCAATTCCCTCTTGGGCAATTTTTGTGTTCAATACCTGCAATTGTTCATAGAAAGCTTTTTTCTTTTTGGTCGTTTCCCTCATCAGATCTTTAAACTGCTCAAATTCCATTGCTCCTTGACCATAAGCTTTTGAATATCTTCTCCCCTCTTCTTCAAGGTTATTTATAACTTTCAACAGATTATCTCTTTCAAATTTATCTCGGTCATTATTTGACTGCTGTTTTAGCCAGATTTCAGCATATTTTCTAATCCATTTAGGATGGGTTAAGAATTTAACAAGCTCTTTCCAAAAAGCAATATCCAGGGCTACTGCGTTTATACCTTTTGAGTTACATTTCTTTTCTTTTGGAAATTTATAAATCCTCTCAGCACAGCGGTAATAGAAGTTATCTTTGTCTATTCCATCCCCTACTCTTCGGTTACCGCACTCACAGAAAGCTAATCCTGATAATAAATAGTCATACTTCCTCTTTTTACAAGCAAATTTTTGATTTAGAAAAAGAATCTTTTGCACTTTATCAAATATAACCTGATCTTCAAGAATTGTTGGAACCTTAAAAGGAATCCAGTCTTCTTCAGGTCTCATCCTTCTACTACTTCGTTTTACCTTCTTATATTTACTGTTTTTAATTGGTTTCTTGGCTACTATAGCCTCAGATTTATTGAAATAAACAATTCCGTCTATGTATGCTTTTTGCTGCAATAACCTTACTACTGGACCCTTTGTCCAAAACTCACTTTTTTGCTTTCTGGGAAGAATCCCCATGTCAAATAAACGCTTGATCACTTCTCTGAGTGAACTTCCTTCATTACCAATCCAGTTGAATATCATTCTGACAACTTTGGTTTGTTCTTCGTTTATTTCATAATGGGCAGGGACTGTCTCAGTTTTTTTAATATAATTGTAGCCATACAGTGAGTGCCCATTGATTAAAACTCCATTCCTAGCTTTGTATAGCTTACCTCGTCTCATTCTTTCAGCAATTTTGACCCTTTCGTACTCATGGAACACGCCTTGCATGGCTTGAAGAACTCTTTCTTCTGGAGTTTCAGCTTTAACATCATGTAATGTGACAAATTCAATTCCACGGTCAATTATCTCCTCTAAAATTATCTCCTGATAAGCAAAAACCCTTGATAAACGACCTCTATCATATACATAAAGGACATCAAATGCTCCTGAGGTAACAGCATCCCTCATAGCATCTAGTCCAGGTCTTATAAGCATTTCACCTGTCCAACCATCATCTTGAAAAATATTTTCTGGAGAAAGAACATTACCATCTGAGGCGATTCGCACCTTTATTTCATCAATTTGTGAATCAATAGTTTCCTCATTCTCTTGCCTACCAGTTGAAACTCGAGCGTACAAAGCAGCTCTCAAAGGCTGTTTAATATTTTGGAGATTTAAATTATTTTCGTTAGATGACAAGCTCATATTTTCCTTAATCTAAAGTGAATACTATTATTATTTCTCAAACAAATCTGCAAGTTTTTTACTACTAATCCTCCATGATTTTCCA
>CAZMGC010000091.1:0-1634 GCA_964565795.1 uncultured Gammaproteobacteria bacterium | reverse complement strand
TATCAATAAAAACTTTCGAACATTTACCCCCTTTTCGACCAGTCCTAAAATCAGGAGAACCCATAGATTCTAAGAATTTTTTCAGAACGATGGAATCAACATTATAATTACAGTCTTTATATACGGAAAATTTAAGGCCGATTTGCCTTAGTGCTAAGTTTAAATTTTCCACGATTTGGAGATTTTTTAAAGTAAAGCGAACCCTGACTCGACCGTTGTAGCTTCCATCTCCGATAAAAGCCCCAACAAAATATGCCATTTCTTTGGTTAGTGGAATAGTGATTTTTCTTGCAAATTGAGAAATATTTTTTATCTCGAATGGCTTGGGAAGTGATTCTTGAACTAAAAATTTTCTTGAAGTGGCGACAAAATCACCGGGTTTTATATCGGAAGCACATTTCCACCCTTCTGGAGTCAAAAATTTATGAGTAAACGTAGATTTAATTTCATAACCATGACGGGTTTTTATTTTTAAAATTTTTTCTTTCCCGATCTTTATCAGTTCCCCTTCCCTAAGAAAAATGTTGTTTGAACTTAGAGAGTTTGTCTTCCCATAAACGAAATCTTTTATGGCCACTAGACCATTCGATGTAAATAGAAGAGAATCTCCTGAGATACATTTCCCTAAACCCGTAGGAGCTTGAGCCATGAAATTCTGTCCTTTAGAGAGGGCCTCGTACATGTCATCTATTAGTGACTTTTGAGGAAGACGTAATTGATCATGGCGAAAATAGATTGGCACTTAGAGATATAGTTAAAGAAAATTAAAAGCGTGCGCTTAATATTCATTTTACAATATTTTTACCCCATATAGTGTGGCGTTCTTTTAAGTTTTTAATTTTTAGGCCAGTTGCTGATTCAAGCTCAGAAAATAAAGATTTGTAATTTTTAAATAGTTCAGGAAGAACAAGGATTATGACTAACGGACTTTTAGAGGCAAATTTACTTGTTAATATCCTTAATTCAGAATGACTTCCTTCACCGTTAGAAACTTCTGCATAGATTAACTCAGTAATATCTTTTGTAAAGATTACCTGCGAAGACTTACCTAAACGATTTATAATTACCTGATTGCCATTCACTTCGACTGAGCCAATACCTTTTCTTAAAAGAAGGAATGAAATTATTAATAAAATAAAAGAACCTAGAAAAAGTACAAGAGGCAGACTTCCTAAGATGATAAACGAGGTAGTGTTAAATTGACCTGGGGTCGTAGGGTTTGACAATGATAGATCAACTGCAGTAATGAGCATTAATCCGAAAAACCAGAGACCAAAAACTGAAAATAGACTAAGGGTAATAGGCGACAGATATGAGTAGAGAAGATTCTTTTCATATTTCATAACGAACCTTAAGTTAAAGAGAATTTAAATGAATATGGCTTAGGATCTAGAAAAAATAAAGTAAAAAAATTTAGAATTTACGAACACTTACCAACTAAAGCTTTCTGACCTGTTTCTTTTAGGCCGCTTAAAGCTCCCTTAGAGTAAGTTATTGTTACGTTGCTATATTGGTATGGAGCACCAGCTGCACCACATGTTACTGCTAAAGTACCAGTGATTGCTTTTGCTTCACCGCTACTAAAGGTAGTTGCTGTTGAGAAAATTGATGTTCCGTTGTTAACTGAAATGTCA
>CAZMGC010000090.1:0-1649 GCA_964565795.1 uncultured Gammaproteobacteria bacterium | reverse complement strand
CATGCTTTTTATTTCAAAAAATCGATCACAAACAGAAGTGAAGTTTTCGGTCAAAAAACTAGGGCATACATACACATTTCACCAGTTGAGGCTCTAAATATTCAGAGACATTTTATAGATTTAGCAACGCTTCTTTATGATTCAGGCATAGATTTCGATGCAAAAGCAACAGCACCAATTGGACTACAAGAAAGAACAGAAAGCATGGTATTTTATATTAGCGAGCGAGATCAACAAAGAGCAGATATTTTAATACAGAACTTCCTGAGAGAAAGGAAAATCGGAAACAATTTCCCAACAGCAGCCGTTCCAAGCAGACAACCGGGATTAGCATGGGCTATTGATCCAAATGACGCTGATTCAACTTTACGGCAAGAAATTACAGGATCAAAAGCTCCCAAAGCTTCATTTAATCAATTTGCTGCAGCACTCATGACTCCTGCATATATGGAAACTTTAGCTTCTGCTCATGAGGCAAAGGGAAATAGAGAAGCTGCTGAAATATTTAGAAAAGAAGCAGAAAGAGTAAGACTTTTAATTCAGGCTTACCAAAAAAGCATTACACCTCCATCACCTCTTCCAATTTTAAGAGTTGAAACACCTACGCCTATACTTTCGCCGACTCCAGCTCCAAATGCTACAAACACAACAGTATTACCAAGCTTCACTCCTTTGGAATCATCCTCGCGTAGACCAAGTCTGCCACCTGTCTCAGGATCTCCCAAGGGAACACCTGCGCCAATTCGAACACAAACTCCAATAATACAACCATTAACACCATTTCCAACTGAAATTCCAACTACGCCTCCAATTGAAGTCGAACCAGAACCAACAGATCTACTTCAGGCAATTAATAGAAGATTGGAAAGATCAACCACTACAACTACTAGCTATGAGGTAACCCCACCCCAATTAATTGAGTATCTTAAGACTCTTCCTTTACCAAGCGGTGCAAGAATTGAAAATGCGACTGTTAGGAGAAACGGAAATCAACTCCAACTAGAAGCATCTATTGGCACTCCTGTAGGTAGCGCTAAATTATCAGCCTCCTTAGAGGATACCGGATCAGGAGTAATTCGAGTCTCCAAACACGATGTTAAGTTGCCATTCCTAGCAAAAGGCTTTAAAGGCAAAATAGATGAGTATGTAAGAAATATGGATCAAGAGATAAAAAATGTAATGAACCAGAATATTGTCCCAGGTTGGCAAGCTTCATCATTCTATATTACTCCTGACAATAAACTTGGAGTTAATTTTAGTAGAAGAACCTAACTCTTCTTAAGAGAGAATTTTCCGAGGAGAATTATAGCTAGATCAATTCCAATTGGGAAAAATAATACCCAAATCCCCTTCTTCACAATTCCAGTAAAAGATTCTGAATTTAAATAAGTAATGAACCCGTCAGGAAATCTTAATCCAAGAAAATAAGCGACAATAACTATTAAACTTATAACTATTAAAAGAAGCAGAGATCCTTCCAAGTCCTTCCTACTAGAAAACATGGTATTACCAATTTGGAACACAGCAAAGAATACTAAAATATAATTCCACGGAAAACCCAACGGAGATCTGTCTGATAAAAAATAAAATACAAAAAAAGAAATTATAAGAATCCCTATAAAAACAGGTGCAAATCCTATTATTGCTCG
>CAZMGC010000089.1:0-1718 GCA_964565795.1 uncultured Gammaproteobacteria bacterium | reverse complement strand
CATTTGGAAATCTTTTTCCAATGGTGAGTGAAGACACGATATTGAATGAATTGAAGGGTTTGGTAAGCGAGGGAATAGTTAAAAAGACAGGGTCTACTAAAGGCGCAAAATACGTGATGAGCTAGTGTTATAATCTCCATATGAAATTTAGTGAATTTTCAGAATATTTAGAAAAACTCGAAGCGACATCATCGCGTTTGTCTCTTATTGAAATCTTATCGGAATTGTTTGCTAAAACCCCAAATGAAGAAATTGAAGAAATTGTTTATCTTATTCAGGGAAGGATTGCTCCTTTCTTTGCTCCGATTGAAATAGGAATGGCTGAAAAAAATGTAGCAGGAGCGATTGCAATAGCATATGGATCAGAAAAAGATAAAGTTTTGAATCTATTTACTAAGCTTGGAGATATGGGAAAAGCTGCGCAAGAATTATCTAATTCTAAATCTTCAAATATTACAGTTACAGAAGTTTTTGAAATTCTCACTCAAATTGCAAAGACAAGTGGAGAAGGAACTGTAGAAAAAAGACAAACTTTTTTAGCAGGTTTACTTTCTAAGGTTGACGGTGCATCAGCGAAACATTTAGTTAGAATTCCTCTCGGGAATACTAGGCTTGGAATTGGAGATCCGACAATTCTGGACGCTTTAGCTACTGCAAAGCTTGGAGATAAAACTAAAAGAAAACTTCTTGAAGGAGCATATAATAGAACTTCTGATTTAGGACTTATTGCAAAAACTTTATGGACAAAAGGGTTAGATTCAGTTGAAAAATTAGAAGTAAGAGTGGGATCTCCAATTAGGTCCGAGCTTTGCGAAAGACTTCCAAACCCAGAAAAAGTAATTGAGAAAATGGGGGAAGTTGATGTGCAGTATAAATACGATGGATTTAGAGTACAGATTCATAAAGATGGAGAAAAAGTGCGAATGTTTAGTCGAAACTTAGAAGAGATGACCCATATGTTTCCGGAGTTAATCGAAGGAACACTAAGGCAAATTAAAGCTAAAACAATAATTCTTGACTCAGAAGCTCTCGCTTATAATCCTGAATCTGAAGAATTTTTACCATTTCAGGAGACTACAAAAAGAAGAAGAAAGCATGGAATAGAGGAAGCTCAAAAAGCTTTACCTTTAAAATCCTTCGTGTTTGACATTCTTTATAAAGATGGAGAGCAGCTTCTCGATAAGCCTTTAACAGAAAGAATGAAAATCCTCGATAAAGTTATCACATCCGATGACACATTAATAAGAACAAAAAATCAGACGGTTACTGACTCAAAAGTTTTACAGGGGCTCTTGGATGACGCGATTTCTAAAGGACTTGAGGGATTAGTAATTAAAAAACTTCAAAGTCCTTATGAAGCAGGTGGAAGGAATTTTAACTGGGTAAAGCTTAAAAAACATTCCGATGGAGAACTTTCCGACACAATTGATTGCGTTTTATTAGGTTACATAACAGGAAAAGGGAAGAGAACAGAATTTGGCGCTGGAGCGTTATTGGTAGGTGTATATGATAAGGAGAAGGATGAGTTTGTTAGTATTTCGCGCATTGGAACTGGTCTTTCGGATGAAGAATGGCGAGAGATTCACAGAAGGGCAGATAAAATCAAAGTTAGTCATAAGCCTGCTCGTGTAAATAGTTTAATTGAGCCTTCTGTTTGGATAGAGCCAAAAATAGTAATTGAGGTTTTAGCAGACGAAATAACTCGAAGTCCACTTCAT
>CAZMGC010000088.1:0-1809 GCA_964565795.1 uncultured Gammaproteobacteria bacterium | reverse complement strand
TACTTCAGTTCGGGGAATTCACTCTTGATTTGGATGGCAGAGCGGGGATTTTTGATGGTACACAAATAGATTTTACAAAAACAGAATTCGATTTATTAGAAGTATTAGTCAGAAATGGTGAGCAGATAACTACTAGGAGGGAAATAGAAAAATTTTTTTATAGAACGACTGCAAAAAAATCAAGGATTGTAGAAGAAAACAATTACATTGGATATTTACGTAAAAAACTCGCAACAAATCAGACACCAGTTGGAATAAGAACATTAAGAAATGCAGGATGGAAATTAGAAGTAATTGACCCTTCTCTTCCTGAAGAACAAAATCTTCCTACTTCTTCCTCGCAACAATTATAAAATTAGAATTCCCAAATAATTTTAGAGAGATATTATCCAAGAAAGTTGTAAAATCAGATGCGAAAATATTTACAAAACGAACTAGCTTTCCAGCATATGGATTAACAAACAAAAAATTTCTTAAAACTCCCTCAGTTTTTGAAATTTCTACAATTCTAAAACCATTTTTCTTAAGAAGACTTTTAAGTTGTTGAAGAGTGTAACGTCTTAAATGTCCTACTTCCTTGTCAAATTTTTTTGTCAAACCTAATTTGTATAACGGGGCATCTTGCGAGGGTGTAGAAAGGAAAAGTAAACCACCCTTTTTTAGCAAGGTATTTATTTTATAAAGTGCTAGATTATCATCTTCAAGATGTTCAATTACTTCAGTAAAGACAACCGCATCAAATTTCTTACTTAAAGAAAAATCCTCAGGAAATGATGAGCATATAAAATTAGCGTTCTTTAAATTAAGAAGATTAGCGCTTTTTTTACTTTCCTGAATTGCTTTAGAAGAAATATCAATCCCAGTAACAAGATTACCTCTAGCCGCAAGATAAAATGAAATACTACCTGCTCCACTTCCGATATCGAGTATAGTTTTGTTGGAATTATATTTAATATATTTATTTAAAAATTTGATAATTAATCTATATGTAAAATTGTTAGTTCTAATTAACTTAAGTTGTTTTTTTGTTGTACGATGATAGAGCTCATGAATCTGTTTTGAATTTTTCTGCCTCATATGTTGATTGTTGACAATAAAAATAAATTAGTCCTTAATTATACTAATAAGAAGAATTTATTGTAAGTAAGTGAAAAAACTTCTTGCCCTAACAATTGTAGTTTTAATTTTTGTTTTTGCAAAACCGCATAGCGCTTTCGCTAGTGTGATCTTCGAAGACCATTTTGATAATGGAAATACAAATAATTGGACACCAGTTTCAAATGGAAATTATTGGTTAGGAGATAGCCAAAAAGGTTATGGTGGAGTAATTAACAGCGGTAGCGTTTTAACAGATACTGTTGCAAATGTCGATATTACAACCGAAAACTATACTATCGAGTATGATTATTTCCCAATACAAGGAGCAGATAGGAATTTTGATTTTCATTGGCAAAATAATAGTCCTCTTGAAGAAGTTCACTTTGCAGGCAACGATGTAAATTTTAAAGATGACACAACTCAATATGTGTTAACGAATAATGTTAATCACAAGGTAAAAATAGATATTCAAGGGAAAAAATTCCAATTCTATATTGATGGTAACAAAATCTATGATGCTGAAGATCCCCAGTACATTTTTTCTGGTCATGAACAAATTGGATTAAGAATGACTGCAGGGTCTGTGTTCCCAACTGAAGTCTGGTTTGATAATGTGAAGGTAACAACAGACGGAGATGATACTTTAGGCGTACCACTAATAAAACAAACAGATCCTCTTTGGGCGAATAATATTTATGATACGGCATTTTC
>CAZMGC010000087.1:1428-1873 GCA_964565795.1 uncultured Gammaproteobacteria bacterium | reverse complement strand
CTATCTATTAATTAAAAAAGATGCGACCGGTGTTTATAATATGGTGTGTAACGGTGAACCAGTAAGTCGCTTTGATATTGCTCAAGAAATTGTTTCTATCTTAGGTTATGAGAAAAAAATTAAAGTAAATGCAGTATCTTCAAATTTCTTTCAAAAAGATTTTTTTGCTATTCGCCCTCGCTACGAAAATTTGCTCAACCGTCGCCTAACACTTGAAGGAAACAATATTATGCGCCCATGGCAAGAAGCTCTCAAAGAATATCTTGAGCGCTATTTTCCCGAAGCGTTTAATAAGAAATAATAGCTTACTGCTTTACAAGTTCCTGATATACGCTTTCTAGATTCGAAATATACCCATCAAAAGAATATTTTTCTCGAATTAGTTCTCTTCCCCGAAGAGTAATCTCCGCGCTTTGAGCTGGAGAAATTTCCATTGCCTTTTCAA
>CAZMGC010000087.1:742-1418 GCA_964565795.1 uncultured Gammaproteobacteria bacterium | reverse complement strand
TTCTGGTTTGGTTAAAAAGCCTGTTTTGTTATGTATAACCATTTCCCTATTACCCCCTCGATCAGCAGCTACTACTAACCTCCCAAAACTCAAAGCTTCTAAAATACCTCGAGAGCAATTCTCGTAAGCAATGGTTGGGTATACCAAAAGGTGAGCATTTTTTATTATCTCGAGCCACTTTGCTCCCTCTACCCATGGATATCTTTCGATGTGAGTGAGGGCATGTTCTTTAATAAATGAGTCTACCCAAGCATTTTCAGGACCACTTCCAGCAATGACGATTTTATACTGGACAAGAGATTTAACTGCTTCTAGAAAAATTTTGATTCCTTTTTCAACATGGATTCTTCCCAAAAAGACAATTTTATTTCCCAGCGGCAAAACTTCGTAAGCAGATTTAAACGGATTAAAAATTACTCGCAACTTTTCAGGGGAGAACCCTCCTTCTTGCATCGTCTCTTTCATAAAATTACTCGGACAAATTAATTGATCAATCTTATTCCACACCTGCCTCAAGCGATAATAATATGCTTCAAGTGTTGCTGCTACGCTTGGAACGAATTGATTATTTACACACCGGTACCTAATACAGTTATAGAGCTTATTTTGAAATAATTCTTTAGCCCCTCGTTCTTTATAAAGAAAATTATGATTGGGGCAAAGTGGAAAATAATCA
>CAZMGC010000087.1:0-732 GCA_964565795.1 uncultured Gammaproteobacteria bacterium | reverse complement strand
TTATGAATATGCGCAACCTCGGGTTTGGTATCTCTTACTAGCTGAGCAAGTTTTTGTTCTACTTCTGGCGAATAAAATAAACGTTTAAAAATTTTCCAGGATGTTTTTAAAGAATGTTTCGCAGTTAACTGAGTGGGAATATCCGAAACAAAATATTTTGCATAAGCAGATTTGAGATTTTGTGGATTCTGCATCGAAAACTCTATCACCTCATGACCGCCTTCTCTTAGTCCATTAATGGTATCCAAAAATATTGCATCGGCTCCTCCAGAACTATAAAAATTTTTATTTATTTGAAGAATTCGCATAACGCAGAGCGTATAACACGAAATGAGATAAACTTTGTTTAGACTAACAACTTATGAATTAAAGCTAAACCTTCTTAGCAATTGCTACTAAATTCATCCCCTTCTTTCCATCAGACCACTTCTCACGATCTTGATATTCTAGCTGGTGAACAATAAAACCTGCCTGCTCTAAAAGATTCTGCAATTCCTCAGGCACAAAAGAATGATAATATCTATGTACTTCTACAACTCCTTGAGGATTTTTCCAAGGAACCAAAAAATCCTGCTCTCCAATTTTTTCCCAACCTTTCTTTTGCTTTTCTACACTCCAATCGCTCTCCAAATTCCACACCATAATAATTAACGTGCCCCCCAGCTTCATTTGGCGATAAATAGTAGTGAGTAACTCTCTACGACTCATTTCATCTGGCAAGTGATGGAATGA
>CAZMGC010000086.1:0-1875 GCA_964565795.1 uncultured Gammaproteobacteria bacterium | reverse complement strand
TTTCTCTGCCCAAGCAAAAATTTCTTCTGTCAGCCTTTTTTCTTGCCCAGCGAGATTATGAAAAACTCCTGGGAAAATAACGGATTCATATCGAGAGCTATGTTGTTTGGAGTCAAAAACCTTTTTTATTGAGTCTATGGGTCTATCAGCATACTCATCTTTATCCGCAAACCCAACGAACAAAGGTATGGTTATATGCTCATACTGAACCATCATAGGAGGGGTATCTCCATAACCAAATTGGTCCTCTAACGTATTGGGAGTTACAAGGCTTACAAAACGATTTGCGGTCATTGGGAAAAAACTGAGGCCGGTGATTAATGCGTCCCCCCTCCCCTGCTCAATGAGTGAAAAACATTTTTGCAAATTTTGCTGAATTTCTTCTTTATTTGCCCTAGGGTCAAGGCGATCGCTCATCGGACACAACAAAATAGCTCCAGCGAGGTGTGGATTACTTACCGTTCCGGCATAATAAGAAACCTTATTTGCTCCAGAACTATGACCTATCAGAATAATTTTAGCGTAACCTTTCTTTACAAAAAGGTTTACTGCTGCATCTATATCTTCGATCGATTCTTCAAACTTTTCATATCCCGCTCCAATTGTGACATATGAATATCCTTTAGGTTGGGATGGGTCTACTTTATTGAAACTGGTAATCATATCATGACCACGATTATTAAAACTTCCAAAGGCCATACCCTTTTGGGTGAATGCCTCGGCTAGAGTTGTAAGCATGCTGGTATTACCATAAAAATCACCAGTAAGCCCATGGACCCAAATATAAGCAATTTCCCCTGAGTTATGGGGAAGAGCTACTAAACCTTGATGGACCAATCCATCCTTCGTAGTAATTTCTTCTAATTTAAACATAAAAATGATTGTAACAGATATTTTGATCTAGTTTGATAATCTTTCTTTTTCTTTCTGGCTCTCTCATGATGTATTTATTATTAAATAATGATCTTTATTTAATAATAAAAATACTATGACATAGAAAAATATACCAGTCAATGACCATTTTTAGACACACACTTTCCAGCTTTGGAGATTATTCCAATGCCCTTAAAGTGGGCGTGTCCTTTTGCGAACTTCTAAACCTTAATCCGTATATTCTGGGCCTTTTTAATTTCGAGGAAATAAGTCCTATAGCTACAGCTTCGTACGGTCCTTCCTGTGATCGGAAAGTACATATTGAAATTTTACTGGAGGATTTCTGCCTTATCTGTCCGTCTTCCCTCTCTTCAGGAGGGGTTCTATGAAAAAAACCAAAATACTGACTATTTTAATGAAGTTTTATAGTTTTGAATGGCTACGCATCTTTACGTTGCCTTTTAGGTACGTCACCTTCAACGTTTCTAAAAAATTTATAACAATCTCGCTTGGAAAAAAATCAATTATTGTTACTCCTGCAAGAAAAGATACTGAAATTCCTCAAGAAATTAAAAGGCAGATTATTCCCGCTGTTCCTAAAAAATTAACAGTCGTAAGAACTTATTTTGTTTATATTCTTCGAAGCTTAAAAAACGGGAAATTATATATAGGAACAACAGATGATCTGTATGGTTGCTTTAATCGACACAACAATGGTGAAAATATCACAACTCTTGATTGGAGACCATTCGAGCTAATTTATTATGAAGCATCAATTAATTATTTTGATGCAAAAGAACGAGAAAGATACTTAAATTCAAATGCTGGCCAAAGGTTCCTGAAAAAACGGCTATACAGATTTTTAAACAATAATCAGCCTTCGAGAATTCAACGAATATTAAAGATTGCATCCTTCATTGGAGTTCAAGTCTTACTATTACTACTCCCTTCATTATTGGCTATCCTTTATTCTCCACATCCTTCAGTAGCTTCTTGGTTTAA
>CAZMGC010000085.1:0-1927 GCA_964565795.1 uncultured Gammaproteobacteria bacterium | reverse complement strand
CTTGCATTTTTTTGATTTTGAAAAACTCGGTTTATGTCTAGTTTCTGCTCAAGGTCTTGTTTTCTTGCACCGTAATAAGGTGGATTTCCAAGGACATATATCTCGAATTTTCTTTTAATATTTTTGCCATCTAATCCATACTCTACTTTAGGACAAACAGTATTCCAATCAACTTTAGTTGCATTGACACATACGATACGCCCACTTTCTTTAAGAGGTAATATAGGTTTAAGTTTTCCAAATTCTTTTTCAAATTCTAAGTTGACTTGGTGTTGCGCTAAATAAAGTGAAAGTTTAGCAATTTCATGTGCAAAATCATCTATTTCTATACCAAAGAAATTATTTAGCGAAACTGACGATAATGTCCACCCCTCAAACAGCTGACTCCTTGAGTCATTTAGAGTCCTTAATATTTTTGCTTCTAATTTGCAAAGTTCTCTATAAGAGATAATTAAAAAATTTCCAGAGCCACAAGCAGGATCGAATATTCTTATTTGGGCAATACGCTCACGAAGTTTATTTAATTTTTTTGGATCATTTTCTGCATTCTCGAACTCTTCATATAGCTCATTTAAGAAAAGAGGTTCTATAACTTTCATAATATTTGGAACAGAGGTATAATGCATTCCCAAATTTTCTCTCTGTCCTGGATGAACAACCGCTTGGATCATTGATCCAAAAATATCAGGATTTATAGAGTCCCAATTCAACTTACCACACTCAATAATCAACTTCCGTGAATTTGCTGAAAAAATAGGTAATTGAATGTCTTTTTCGAAAAGACCACCATTTACATACGGGAATACTTTGAAGTGTTGCGCATATTGTGACCGATCACTATCTTGGGTGTTTAAAACCGTAAAGAGAGTTTTGAAATAATTATCTAAATCTTTTCCGTCTTCTGGAGTGTGTGAAATGATGGAGTTTGTAAATAATCCTTTGGTAAAAATACCAGTATCTTCTGCAAAAAAACAAAATAAAAGACGAGATAAGAAAACATTAAGATCATGGCTGTGGTCTTGGTAATACTCTTCATTATCTTGGACGATTGCCTGATATAACTTATCCATTCTGTAGGCAGCCCGTATGTCAGCCGGATTTTCAGTTACATGCTGAGCCTTTTCCATTCCCATCCATGGTAAAAAGAATGCATAGTGTTTTCCTAATTCCCCAATACTAATATCAAGAGTTTCCTTTGTTTTGGTATCTACAGCAAGGAAAGTAACATAATCGGTGACAATGATAAACCGAGGATTATATTTATAAGTACTGTTGTCTCTTTGAATGTTATCGATAGCCACGTGCTCATCTTCTTCTATAGAAGTGGCATGAAATAATAACTTGTTTTTTAAAATGACCTCGTTATCTTTTCCTGACAATTTAGAAGGATTATTTCTTAAAAGCTTAATAGTGCTTTTAGGAATCTCATAAGCGGAGAGCAAATCAAATATAAACTCTTCCTTTGAAAAGTTTAGGATCAAATTTTCAAGATTTTCTTGTAAATTTGCTAAATTCATTCGTTTTACTTAAATAGCTCTTCAACTGGAACTCCAAGGACCTGGGCTAGCTTAGCGATTGTAGTGAGAGTTGGATTATTTTTACCATTTTCAATATTACTAACGAAAGAACGATCGACTCCTAATTGTTTAGCGATTTGTACTTGAGTAATATTTTTTTTAACTCTAATTCTTTTTATATTTCCACCAAGTTTTTTTGCTTCTTCAATCATATAAATATTATATCACATATGTTGTATTTTAATACAACAGAAACAAATTTAATACCGCCCCGGACAGGGCGGTATTAAATCGAAGCCTTATCTTATAAACGACTTCACTGGCTTCCGGAGTAACGAAGTCGTGCTAGCTCTTATTGGCTGGGGTGCTAGGATTCGAACCTAGGAATGAGCGGTTCAGAGCCGCTTGCC
>CAZMGC010000084.1:0-2024 GCA_964565795.1 uncultured Gammaproteobacteria bacterium | reverse complement strand
TTGAACAAGAACTCATTCGCCGAGAGCTTTTAGAGCCTCAAATTTACGACGATTAGTCGATAATTCCCTACTATAAAAAAAGAAATGAATATTGAACAGGTTGATATAAAGACCGTAATACCCTATGAGTTTAATAACAGAAAGCACAATGAAACACAGGTAAACAGGATAGCTAACTCGATAAAAGAGTTTGGATATAATCAACCGATTGTCGTCGATGAAGATAATATAATCCTTGTAGGTCATGGCAGATTACACGCATCCTTAAAGCTAAAACTTAAAGAAGTGCCAATATTGCGAAAAACAGGTCTAACGGAATCACAAAAGAAAGCTTATAGAATACTAGATAACAAGCTACAGAACGATTCTGAATGGGACTTCGACAATCTTACTTTAGAGCTTGATTTCCTTGAAGATAACGGCTTCGATTTGCCTAGTTGGGGGTTAGACGAGCTAAGACTAGGGGAAGATGAAGAAGAAGTAAAAGAGGATGATTTTGAAGGTTGTGAGAATGATGAAACTTTTATAAAGCTTGGAGATTTAATAGAGCTTGGTAGGCATAGGGTTTTGTGCGGAGATAGCACTAATGCTGAACACGTAGAAGAACTGTTAAATGGGACTAAGCCCGTTTTAATGGTAACAGATCCTCCTTATGGAGTGGAATATGATCCTAGTTGGAGACAAGAAGCAGGAGTATCCAGCAACGCTAAGAAAATGGGAAAGGTGCAAAACGATCACCGCACAGACTGGGGGAATGCATATAAGAACTTTAATTCTCAAGTTGCTTACGTTTGGCATAGCGACCGTTATGCCAAAGAGTTCCAAATCTCTATAGAAGAAGCAGGGTTCGAGATTGTCGCACAAATAATATGGAATAAGGAAAGATTTGCACTTGGTCGTGGGGATTATCACTGGAAGCATGAGCCCTGTTGGTATGCGGTAAAAAACGGGGAGACTCACAATTGGCAAGGAGCAAGAGATCAATCGACAGTATGGGATATAAACTCACGAGAGGATTCGGGAAACGGGCATGGAACGCAAAAGCCAATCGAATGCATGGCGAGACCAATTAGAAACAACTCCCAAAAAGGTGACAATATTTGCGATCCCTTTCTAGGCTCGGGCACGACTCTAATAGCCTGCGAACAACTAAACCGCACATGTTACGGCATAGAAATAGAGCCTAAATATTGCCATGTGATAATTAACAGATACTACAAGTATTGCAAAAACAACAAAAAGCCGTTCATTTGTAAAATTAATGGACAAGATTATAAACCTGTAAATGTCGATTAGTAGATGGCTAGACCAGCATTTCAGGCGACCGAGGAGCATCGCCGACAGGTAACATTAATGGTAGGGGTTGGAATACAACAAGAGCTAATAGCTAAGGTTTTAAACTGTGATATTAAGACACTAAGAAAGCATTTTAAAAAAGAGTTAGAAGTCGGAAAAGCTACAGTAATTACAAAGGTAGCCGCGCAATTAATGCGAAATATCGAGAAAGGAAAAGAAGCCAGTGCAATATTCTTTCTAAAAACTCAAGCAGGTTGGAGAGAGAAAGAACTTAACACAGATGCGACTAAACAAGCATTACCAGTAACAGAATACGAAGCAACGCCAAAACTAGAAAAGCCATTAGTTAAAAATGAACAATAAATTAACGGTTGGTGTTAAGTGGTGGGTTAAGGAAGCATTACAGGATAAAGAAACGAGGGTTTTTGCAGTAACAGGTGGATTAGGAGCGGGCAAAACAGACGGCGGGGCAACTTGGCATCATGACCGAGTAACTAGGAATCCTAGATCTCAATTTAGTTGGTTCTTTGAGCCAACATATAGAAAAATTGAAGATGCAGGAATACCGAAATATAAAATTGCGTTAGAAAGATTTGGATATTTAGAAGGGATTCATTACAGAATCACAAAAAGCCCTCATTATAAATTGACTTATAAGTCATCAGGGCAAGAGGTACATTTTCACAGTTACGACAGACCAGATTTAATAGTTGCTACAGAGATTTCAC
>CAZMGC010000083.1:0-2039 GCA_964565795.1 uncultured Gammaproteobacteria bacterium | reverse complement strand
CCCATACTGTTGTTGTCGTTTCAAACAACGCATCCGCCGCCAATTGGAACATTGATCACTACATTGATTACGCCAAATCCATTTACGATAGCACAGGGAGAAGTTTAGACTTTCTCGTGAGTGGCCACGATGCACGCTTTCGAAAAGAGGCCCTACTCAGAAGTGATGTCGTTAGAAGTGGAATGGGATTGGTCGAGGCCTTCCCTAGCCTGAAGGAACTTATTGTTTACTTAAGTCAGGCTAAACTTGTTGTCTCTTCGAGCACCGGCCCTCTTCATATTGCTCACGCCGCTGGTGTGAATGTCTTTGGCATATATCCCAGCAAAAGAGTTGAAAGTTTCGACCGATGGCGCCCTGACGGCTACTGGCACCGAGGCTCAGTCCGATATCAAATCATCCCCTCCGACCCCCGATCTTAACCCTATTGTGCACTTATGCTTTGACATTTGAAGCAAAACAACGCTATGCATTATTTTAGCGAAGTGCATGAAAACATTTAAATTAATAGAAATCCAAATATTATTTAGAATTCTAATTCTAAACGGAATTCTTTGTCTTGGATTTTTAAGTCATCAACTTCAAGCCGAAGATCAAATTAGCCTATCCCCGTACTATAAAAATCCCCGCAAAAACTATTCAACCAAAGACATTATTGATTATGCCACTAAAAATCCAAAACTTTTAGAAATAACTATAGATGGTGAACTTCCAATTCACCATGCACTTAATACTGCCAATTGGGATATGGCCGAAGCTTACGCTCGACTTGCCCCAAAAACTCTTGAAAAAAATTTCATATTCAGAAACTTTTCCCCATATCCTTTAGATTATGTTCTGCATTCAAGAAACTACAAAACTGCTGCTGAATTCATAAAAGTAAACCCAGAAATTACTCTACTTTTTAAAAAAGAAAAACTTTCACCTATTAGATTTTTAAATGCTGAAAAAAAAGATATTCCCGAATTAAAAAAATATCCTGAACTCGGAACACTTCTTCATCTAGCCACTCGTCCTCAAGCAAAAAAAAATCATCCCAGTTTTGGCGGTTCCATTAGTTCGTTTAGTTATATTTTAGATCAAATTAGACTCCTAAGAGAAACTAATGATTTTGATATTAAAAATAGACTTATTGAAAGCTATTTTTATCTCAAAAATTTAGAAATTCTTACGGAAGCCTATCCTCTATCTCTTGAAGCTATAGATTGGAATCCAAAATTTCAACTTATTTTTTTAGAAAACTATCTCCACATTGTAAATGCATTCGAAGATTTGAATATTAGCTTCGATCAAAATGAAAAATACACTTTAGATTTCTTTGGATCTTATAATAGTTTTTTGAGCCAACTGTTTAACAATATAACTCTCTTTAATAAAGAATCTTTATCTTTCGAAAAACCAAACATTCTTCATTTAATTCATAATCAGCTTCGATTAAGCGCAGAATACACAGCAGAACATTTGGGAGATGAAAGCACTTTGCGATGGTCTTACGTTCATACAATTTTATTCGATCTTTTGAGTAAAATGTCAAAAAGTGAAGCTTTTGAAACAGCCTCTAAAGAATTTGATAAAAAATTTACTGAGAATCCCGCTGAATTCAACAAAACTATTGAAGCATTTTCTAAAGAATACATTAAAAAGTTAGCCGATTACAAAATTGATTATCGCTCACTTGAAAAATAATGAAAAACTTAAGACTTGAGCCCTATCAAAAAATAGACTTTATTGTGAATATGTTACGAAGAATTAATCTTCTTATATTATCCATAGCTTTCTTAGTTTCTTGTGCCAGCACATACAAAGGGCCTAAGCCTGATTTCTCAAAAACTGGTGATGCCGCTCAAGAAGAAATCAAAAAATACTCATTCGAAGAAGATTACTGGACTCAAGGTTATTTCTATAGAATGGGACCTGATAGACAAGCCCTTACACTAGGTTCACTAAGACCTGTCATTGAAAGCACATCAACAAGCGCTACAGAACTTTTAGACAAAGGTGAAAAATGGCATCAAGCAGCCCTAGTAGGAATTGGCGTAGCC
>CAZMGC010000082.1:0-2056 GCA_964565795.1 uncultured Gammaproteobacteria bacterium | reverse complement strand
TCTGTGTCAGGCGTTAATGTTTTTGCCATATTCTTTTTCCTCCTAGAAGCTATTTAAAGCTTTCGCTTTAGTTGCATCTCTTAAGTAGTAACCTGATTTCATTTTAGCTCTAAATCCGCGTAAATAGGATAATGATCTGAAGCTTCTTCCGCGAGATCATTTTTAACAATCCCCGCATCTAATACCTTAAACTCTTTTGAGCAGAAAATATAGTCTATACGAGAAGCTGCACCCTTATCCATAGAACAGCTATCAGTCGGTACGGTATAGCGGAATCCCTTTTTATGAACGGCCCGATAGGTGTCTATGAGCCCCTTACTTTTCACAAAATTAGTAGCTTGGCAGGTTGCTTGTTTTTCCATATTTTCCATGAAAAGTGTCTTATCCTCTTTCCTATTGGGCGATAGTTCCAGTAATGTTTGTGCGATCTTGGTTAAATCACGACCTTTCATGTCTTCTTCAGACCACGTATTGAAGTCTCCTGCAATAATATACGGCGTTTTCATATCTCGAAGAACGCCCGTTAGAAATTGCGTTCGCTCAATTTCAGTTAAAGAAGGATGAGGATGTATAATATCGATCGTTACTATCTTCTTACCCATCTTAACTTCTACTCTTCCAAACTTGCGCTGATAAACGCTATAATTTTCAGCGCTTACGATCGGATATCTTGAAAGAAGAGAATTGCCGTGTTGCTTTCCGCTTACAGCGAATGCATGAAAGTGATGGGGGAATCCAAACTCTTTCTTATAATCGACATCTACTCCGTGCTTGTTTGCTTCAGCACTGCAGGCCTCTGCAAGAACCAAAATGTCCGGATTCAGAGATTTGATAATTTGCTTTAACTGTTGCAGCCTTTCTTTCTGAAACTTATGGGGCTCGTCAAACGTATGTATTCCGTCTAAAATGTTATACTCTGCTATTTTGAATTTCATTTTAATTTATTTCCTATCCCTCTAATATTTTCATAAAATATTATCTTCTTTGCAATTCCCTGGAGCGTAGAAGATATTTCTGATCCCTTTTTAGCGATTACTATAATTGGTTTGTTCTGAGAATAGGCATAGCCTGCCTCTATCCCCAACCCAACGCCCTTTTCAGAGAACTCTATTAGCAAAAAATCTGCTTTGTCTATTTCCTTAAAAGTTAGCTTCATTAGTTCTTTAGGCGTAAGGCTAACCTTGCCCCATTTCTCATGGTCTCTTATCATGACTTTTACGTCAATTTTTTCTAATGCTAGCTCTCTACAGATATCTTCGATTAATTCTTTGTTAGAATTATCCTCTTGATATTTAATGGCTAAGTACGCTTTCATTTTATAATTCATCCTCATTTATTAATTGATAAATATCAAGGGCAACCTCTTCATAGGGATGCACTTTCTTTATAGCTTGGATAATTGATTTAGCTTTATTTCTGAGGCATACAAATTCGATTCTTTCTTCTTCTACGGATTCAAGAGTATTGGCTTTGCCAATATGCGGTTTGGCCTTATTATTGGGCTTGAATCTCCCAGTACCCTTACTAGAAAAACTACAGTAGTCGTAATTGCCGATAATCCCTCCTCCAGCATCCCCAATTGCTTGTCGAACCTTATCTGTGTGCATGAGCGGCACAAAAACTACTATCTTTACCGAATTCATTTCAGTATTAGAAAATCTACAGTTTTATTCTTATTGGTCTGACCCTTTTACCATACAGGCTAACGTAAATTACATAACGCTGTTTTGCCTTATACTTCAAAGAGGGTATTGGTGACCCCGAGTAATACGCGCGGGCGTTTAGCTTGGTAAAATCATGAAAGTGACCGAGCGCCATGTAATCTGCCTTGGACTTGGCAGCTATATCTTCGGGGCGTCCGTGAAATAAGCCAAGCTTATAACCATTTATGGAAAAAGCGCCATTGTTTCTAAGCAATCTTACATTTGAAGGCAATTTAGGCAATGTTACCTTAGCATCTTCATCTCCTCTGATGAGATAAACGGGGATGCTTGCTTTATTGAGATGGTTGAATTGAACATATGCCTTTTTTATGGTTGTTTGACTTGCGTCTTTT
>CAZMGC010000081.1:0-2305 GCA_964565795.1 uncultured Gammaproteobacteria bacterium | reverse complement strand
GGAAAAAGGATCGATGCGTAATCAGATAAAGCAACTTTTATCAGAGTGGCAGAATGAGGCAAACAAGGTGCATAAGCCATTATACATTGGCGAAGTAGGATTTGATCTCGATGCCGCTTCACAGAACAGAAAATATGAGGAAAGAAAGGATTTCTTTACAGATGTATTCGTAATTTCCGAAAGAAAAAGGATAAATGGGGTAATAATCTGGAATCTTACTCTTGAGCATAATAACTTTTATAGTCTTAGTTTCGATAATAAGGAAGATCAGAAAATCTTCAAAACTTGGAATCAGGTAAAAGCTGGTCAGCTATAATTTATACAGTAAGATATTAACAGGGCGGCAGTTTCTGAGAGCTCATATTAGTTTTCTCCTCAGCTTTTCACTACTGTATACGCATTTTTGCTTTTAAAAACACCCCCACAATCAAACTCACTATTTATCCATTTGGAGATTTAGCTTCATTAATGTAAAATTGTCCTGCAATTAGAATAAAAATGATGATAAAAAATAAAGATATAATTCCTGACATAAAGATTGAGCAGCTTTTACCAGAAAGAGCTTTTATAGATTTTTGCAATTTTGATTACCATCACCATCCTAAATTAAGCATAAACTCGGATTTTTTAACTGCATTAGAAAAGGATAGATTTATTTTTCCATTAACTACTAAAAAGGAGAAGATTATAGAGGACGGAACTGAAAAGGAAAATACTGTTAGATATTACAGCCCCCATCAGATATACACCGTAGCTGCGTTTTCAAGAAATCAAGTTCACGATGGCTCACTTTGGGTAAGGGAAAATTTAGAATTTTATAAGCAGCAAGGTTTTAGGTTTGTCAATTGGGGATGGGGAGGTTACGCTTTTAATATTTCACTAGGTGGAAATAGTGGAAGACTCCAACAGGGTAATATTTGGACTCTACACAAGGATTTTCAAAATTTCTTAAGAATGCTTCATAGCTTTGATCTAAATAAGGAATATTATGGTCCAAAATCTAGACATTACACCTTGGCTCCGGATATTTCATTCAAAATTCCTAGCCTAATGAAGGAAAGATTCAAGGAATATGAGTTAACTGAAAAAGGATTAAATTTTCTCAGAAGAGAAATAGCATATCTTGGAACACAAATAGACCCATTAGAGCACTGGTATTATTACATCCGCAGACATCCGATGTGGAGGAGAGATGATTTTAAAGGGGAAGCTTTACTGGCTCAAGAGCTTTATATAGTGGCGGATTTAGTTGCAGAAGTTTTAGAAAAAGTTTCGGGAAAAGCTCAGCCTCCAATTTTTGAGCTGATGTATGGCGATAAGAATATGTACCCCTATGGTTTACCGCGCAGGGAATACGTTCACGGGATAGATATTAAGTCGATGTGGACTAGTATTAAAAACTTTAGGGATTGGGCGAGTGAAAATAGCAATAAAGATTTTGTGGACGAAGACATCTTGAGTAAGCTGGCTGATTTTGAGATGGAGTTGAAAGAATATGAAAATAAATATGGGGACAGAAGCGCAATTTCGAACGGAATAAGAGAGGTTGAAGTCGAAGAAGGTATTAAGCTCGAAGACTTGGATCAAAAAACAAAAAACTATGTCGATCAGATACTCAGGCAGGCACAAAGCGAGTTAAATGGTAATAAAAGACAATTTATAAGCCTCTGGGATGATGAGTTGGAAAAGAGAGTAAAAAATAAAGAAATAAGTCTCGATGAAGCAAAAAAACAAGATCATGAGCTATTTATAAAAAGAGAGATATATGATGCAATTGAGTTTAGGTTAGGCGATTTACGGAGGAACTTATGGTCTGTTTTTGATCTGGTTGAGGGCAAGCTTAGAAAAAAATCATCAGATGCCTGGGATAAGGTTAATAATTTTAGTAGTTACTTCTATTTTGACAATAAGGAGAAATTAAGTAATCTCGCTCGTGAGGAGCAGCAGAAGCTATATCAGATCGAATATATAAAGATACACAAAGAAGCAGAATGTTGGAGCTCCAAACGGGATGAGCTTGGCAAGATAATGCTTGAAATGGAGTTACTTTATTGTAGCGTTTGTCGTAAAAGACCAGTATTGGATCGATTCTCTTCAAATGAGCAGAGGCTTTCCAGGGAGGCTATTTGTGCTGATTGCGAGAAGGACACGCAGGGATTAAAAGCTAAAAATAAAGGGGTTTGGCCTTCCCCATTTTTAGCATTAATATTAATGCCTTCAATATCAACTAATGCTTTCACTCCTCGCAAAAAACCGAACCTTGCAGCATAATGGAATAAAGTGTTGCCAAACGGATCAATTTGCT
>CAZMGC010000080.1:0-2368 GCA_964565795.1 uncultured Gammaproteobacteria bacterium | reverse complement strand
GGCCTGAGAAAAACCAATAAAGCTCCTGAATAACTCCATTCCAATAAACTCTTTTAGTGGTAAGAAGAGGAAAACTTTCAGAAAGATCGTATTCAGATTTACGACCAAATAAAGAATAAGTGACTACTCCCGTTCCACGATCTGTCTGTTTAATTCCATCTTTGAGGATTTCTTTACCAATTTCTAAATACTGATACTCGGGGTGTTTCTTTCCTGCCATGTGTTAATTTATAAGCTTTTATCGCGCCTTTTTCAACCCAATCAAAGTGGATCAAGGTTTATATATTTTCTTTAATTTTCTAATTTCCCTGGAGGCCCAAGCACCCGGCACACCAACAGAAATTAATCTATCTAAAATAACAGGCTCATCTAATCCTCTCTTTAAATAATTTCTAATCATTATTTTTGCTTCTGCAGGATCTGGACGGTGCAGTATTTCTCTATGCCTAATATCATTCAGCCTGTAATGCATTTCACTTCGGAGTAATTCGTATGATCTACTTAACTCTGCAAGTTTTTTCTCCTGTTCTTCTTGGATCTTCTCTTTCTCTTCTGCAGTTACTGTTTTAGGAAGTTTTACACCCTCTGTATCTAGAAATGTCGCTGGCACAGATTCATTTGGAGAAGGAATAACTTCTTTAATTGCAGTAGTGATTTTTATTTTCAACTCATTACCCCAGTCTGGAGAATTCTTGTCATATTCTATTATTCGTAATGCTCTTAAATCATATGGCACATCATCTAAAGATTCCGTTACCAAAATAGCCGGTTTAGCAATTGCATGAGCAAGCCCAAGTTCATAAAATACATTTGGATTCTTCCCGCTTAGATCCGCTAATATAATTTTTGCCTTCTTGGTGTATTGCCAAATATCAGATACTATTGCACTTGGCCTATAAAGATCATTAGCTTTATGTGGTTCTAAACCTGCAGCTTTTATCGCAGGAGAATAAATTGCTTCGTAGTATCGCTCACACCATTCTCCAAACGGCATTATTGTAAAACAAATATCTTTAACTACATTTCTTGGCATAAAAAAACTGCTCTCTGGCAGTTATGGCTAGAATAAACCCACAAATATTAAATGTCAATATCAAACTTGCTTCTCTCTTTTAGTAGCTGAGACGCGGCCGCCTTGCCATTGGCCTCTATATTTGGAGCCCTCCCCTTTTATTTCGTGGAAAATTAGATGAGTAAATCTGGCTCCCATTTCTATTTCTACGGTAATAGGTCCTTCGTTTTTAAGACCAAAGGTTAATTCTCCAGAATACCCGGGCTGGATTGGACCTGTGCGGATAAAAAGACCTGAACGAAAAGTTGTGGTTCTTGGCAAAATTACTGCAGATAAATTTAATGGAAGATTTATTTTTTCAATTGTTTTTACCAAGAAAAAATCTCCCGGCTTTATTTTTATGCTACTTGGTTTTTTAGGATCATAGACTTTTACTGAAGTTATATCTGGAGTTTGGCGATGAGTTTCACCCAAAAATGCTTTTCCTGAAATCTTAAATACTTCTCCAAGGCGAAGATCAAATCCTGTTCCTTCTGGGTTTGTGAGTTCCCTCTCGGAAAGATTCTCCACCAGTTTATGTGATTTTACTAATTTCAATAATTCCTTCGGACTAATAATCATTTTTGCTCAATCCTTTTTATCATTTGCGCGGTTACTTCATCTATGCTTTTCGTTCCATCTATGGTTATTACCTGGTCTCTAAATCTCTCAAATAACTCTTCGTACCCATCAATTACCTTTTTTATTTTTTCTTCGTCTTCATAAATTTCTTTCGCCTGTTTTCGTTCATTTTTTAGTCTCTCCAGAGAAATATTCAAAGGAATTTTTAAATAAAAGGTCATGTCTGGAATTATAAATTGATGATAAAAAGACAAAATCGAATGAGCGATTAAGAGATAGTCTTCAGTTTTTACATCATAATTTTCTGCCATCCTGTCTAGAACTCCATAAACAATTCCTGACCAAAAAACTCTATCAGATATAACCACTTTTCCAGCTTCTAATGCTGGGTCTACGATTTCTGAATGGTTTAAAACCCTATCTGTAGTAAATAAATATTGAAGCGCAAGAGAAGGAAAATCTTTTTTACCCGTTAAGACCTGGTGCACAAGATCTCCTATAACCCCTTCTTTCCTAGGTTCTCTAGTAAGAACAACTTCTTTTCCTTTTGATTCAAAATAATCTTTTAATTTTTGTACTTGAGTTGTTTTACCGGATGCCTCTGTTCCTTCAAGAGCAATATATAAACCTTTAAAAGGATTTTTTCTGAGTTCTACATCAAATTCTACGTGGTGCTTCATTTTTCTTCATGAATCCTTGATTCGATTGGTCCATCCTGGAATTTATATTTGGCAA
>CAZMGC010000079.1:0-2380 GCA_964565795.1 uncultured Gammaproteobacteria bacterium | reverse complement strand
TTAATAGTTCCAAGGACTTAATAAGCACTCTTCTTAACACTTCTGGAGCGCCTTTTGCATCAATAAACTATGTTCAGATGGGGGCCCTTTAAAGAGTTTTTGATTTGTAATCTTTTTATAGTTTTTTTATTTCATTCTCTTAAAGGTGAAGCCTCTGCTTTCGATTGCCCCACTCTATTTGAGAAAGCAGTAGCCCATATGCGCCGAGTGCGAGAAGACAGAAAGCTCAGGAAAGATATTTTAGAAGCTTTCGTTGAAGAGACACTAGACACAATACCTAACAACAAGTCCTACCATAAACTTAATCACATCTGGGAGCATATAAAACCCTCATATAGACTTGCAAAAAATACGACAAAAACAGTTTTCTATCCCTACATTTTTGCACTTAGAATTCCGCAAGCTTTGATCACAACTCCTATTTTGACTCTTGCTAAACGCAATCCTCATTATCTTTATCTTTACCCGCTAGAGCTTGCGCGAAGAGATGGGGTTAAAATGACGGGATATTTTGCACTGACTGCTTTAGGCATCAACATTTTTGAATATGTTATAGAGAATCATGAACCAGAAAACGAAATCACGTTTATAGACGAACTTCTAAAAATCTCGCCCTTAGACGCTTTAAAAGAGAACGAAAGAGCTATTCTTTTGAGTGGAAACGACAAAAATATTGAAAAATATATTTTAGATTTCATTGCTAAAGAATATCCTGCCTTGAAAGATAAAATTGAAGTGATTTCTTCAACAAACAATGACGAAGTCATCGGTGAAATCCAAAAACTGCAGGGAAAATCAAATGTAAAATATTTAATCTTCGCTGCTCATGGATCTTCAGGCAGTATGAATTTTAATGCGAAATCTATAGCAGATCTGAGTTTTGGCTTGAGATTTAAAGCCTCAAGTATTCCTGACATTAAGACTGTTGGACACAATGTTTTTACAAAAGATTCAAAACTTATATTCTTTTCCTGCAATGTTGCTGAGGGCTCGGATGGAAAGGATTTCATTAAACAGTGTTCAAAATTTTTCGATCCACCGCCCACAAAGTCTATCGCATCAACTCTAATTCTTTATGCTGGCCACAAAAAAGAATACATGGATTCATTCAGGAAATTCAAAAATTCAATGGAAAGAGGGAAAAGAGAAAGTATACTCACCTACGCGACAGTCTATGGTGTGTATTACCCAGCAGCTGGAGCCTACATTTATAAACTTTTTGGAGTAGCCAATTCCTCTAAAGAGAAAGTTTTTATTTACGATTCTTCACAAACTCAAAAACTAGAAGGGGAACAGAGCAAAGTGCCCTGATCCCCCTCAAAATTAGAAGATGATTTTTTAATTACTGAGAAATTCGCTCAAATTCTTCGGTGGTAGCTTCTTCGAAGTAATCTTTGCACATTTTTAATATAAATTTAACAGGTTTTTGTCTTTGCAAAATCTGAATTTAGCTAAATAATAAAGTTAATGACTAGAGTGCATGTAAGATATTGTTTTTTTCTTTTTATCTTAAGTTTAAACCTGCACTCCCAAGCACCAACCACTGAATTTCCTAGATATTTTAATAGTCCGCAGTTTAGAAATCTTGACTGGGATAATCGCTTAAGACGTTACCCTTACCTACATAACTCTGTCGTATCTAACGATCCTTATCCAACTCTTCGACTTTTTGTAGATTCTCCTTTTCCTGTAGAAAACCCTAACGATCGATTCAGAACATCTCTTACAAATAATTACAGCTGGGATAGTTTAGCTGCTGAAATCGATCTTGAAGACCAAGTCCATGACTGGGTAAAAAGGGTGAATCTAGAAAAAAGTCCCGAATTTAGAAAAAACTTAGGTCAACAATTTGGAGCTATTCAAATGGCACTAAGTGCTTTAAATTTAGGCGATCCGTTCCACCGTCAATACGCTTTCGACAGAAAACGCGATGGAATAACTGAATTAACATATTTTTCAGACACTAAATCTGCTAGGGATGCTTATAATAAATTTATGAATGCAATTGGATTAAATGACATTCAAATCCCCGACTCAATCGATAACCCCGAAGCCATCAGTCTCTGGACAAGAAGACACTTTAATCATGGCTCATCTATAATGAGCTCTTACGAAAAAATTCCTGAGCTAAATAAACGCATTCAATTGGCTACCTTAGAAGCTATAAAAAATGGAAAGCTGGATGGATTATTTGGTGGAATTTCATTTAAAAATACGATTGGTTTTTTGATTCACTATAAAAACATAGCTGATGCTAATTTAAGCGCAAGCTCGTTACGTGGAACAGCTGGAGATTACTTTCACAACAGAACCCCTCATTGTGCTGATTTTTTAAATTGATCTAATGTTGAGCAATCCATAAGACCTTTTATGTCTAAGA
>CAZMGC010000078.1:0-2442 GCA_964565795.1 uncultured Gammaproteobacteria bacterium | reverse complement strand
CGCTATTACATCTAAAATATGCATTGGGTCTATGGCCGCTTTCACATTCAGAAAGAAGGTACCAAAATCTATAATTTTTAGGGTCTTTTGACTTAAGTTCATTCCCGAAATCGTTAAGCGTATAGTTGCAGCTTGGATCTCCAAAATTTCCTTTAGGAGCGTTTACGGAATTATACTTTCCCGAACAACTATTTCCAGTAGCAGGAGGTCCTCCGCCTCCAGTAGCACCTAGAATAGAAATTGATACATCAAAAGTGCTATCGTCTTGGGGACGAAGGTAAAAAGTAAAGGAGAATGATTTTTGATTCCCTGATTCAACAGGAGTATTGTTTTTAAATTGCCAAATTATTGCACCAGCTCCCGGAGAAGATTTAAATGTTCCTGTGGTTTTGTTAGGTATAAGAGTTGCTTCTTCTGGAATGCTAGCGCTTATAGATAAATTTTCAATTGGATCTGTAGCTTTTTCTTTATCATATAAGACAATGATATCGTATCTTAAGTCAACTCCATTAGGTGAAGTTTGTGGCCCAACTATTGAATAGCTTATGCCTGCATATGGACTTTTGGGAATAGAATTTCCGTTGGAAGGAGCGAAAAAGATTGCGAAAAATAAGATAATAAGAAAAAAAATTAACCCAGCGACAATGGTAACCGGTAAGCTCACAGCGCTAAGCGTTATTCCTATTCCTGTCGCAATCTTAGCGATTATTATGGATGCTATTGAAATTGCTGTGCCCGCTATGGTGATTGCTGCGCTTGTTAATGCGCCAATCGCGGTGCTTATAATTCCTCCAATTGCGCTTGCAACTGATCCTGCGAGAGATCTTGCAAATAATCTCGTTAGGTATTTTATTGGATTGAATGCATTTTTAATTTTTCCTAAACTTTTATTTGCGATGCTTATTCTGCGGCCTAATCGTGAACGAGTTATTCTTTTGCCAATTTTAGTATTAGATAGTTTATTTTTAAATTTATTAAATATACGTCTCGCTATTTGATGTTTTATTTCACTTTGAGAAAGGGATTGTATTTTGCTTAGTCCTGAATTGTTTTTATTTTCTTGAGAATGAGAAGATGTGTCTTTATATTGAAATTGATTGGGCGGACTTGATATTGGTAGAGCTCTTGATGTATGCCCTGCTAGCCCAGACTCTAGAATTTGCCTCCTTTGCTCTTTATTAAAACCAGCGCTTCTTAAAAGTTCAGTTTTTTGCTGGATATGTTTCTGGGAATAATTGTAGATCCCTGCTGGTCCACCAGCTTTGCCTGCTTCCCCTAATCCTGTATAATGCGCTCTTAATAGTGCGAGTCTTTCGATTGGGGACAGTGGTCTTTTGATTAATCTTTCTGCTTCAGTTATTCTTCCTGAATGACTGAAGAATAATCCATCCAAATCTCGTTGAGAGAGATTGGTTTTTCCCAATATCTTTTTTATTTTCATAAGATCATTTGGATCGCTAGAGTCGAGTCCGGCGTTTGTAAAAACAGATGATGTAGTTTGGTTTGTTATACCTTTTGAGGTTTGGGTACCCGGTCTTCTTCTTTGTTTAATTCCGGTTTCTATCTGAGCTCTAATCATGGGATCGTTTAGTTGTTCTTGTGTAAAAACACTATTCCACTCTTTTCTTAATCTTTCATCCAGAGCCCTTTTTCTATCAATTGCTTGCTGAATTTGAGGATCGTTATGTTTTTTTGCCCATTCTAGTGCTGATGCAGGGCTAATTTCAGCTAATCTATCGTATTGCTCAAGGAGAGCTAATTGATAAGCCTCTTCCTCTGTTCTGGCTCGTGTCCAGCTTGGGCTAATTTCTTCAATTCCAGCTCTGTTTGTTCCCGCTTCCAAGGTTCCCCAGCTTGAATCTCCTTGGGGAAGTTTTTTTGCTCCTTGCGCCAGAATTCCAAGTCTAGTTACTGGTCTTGGGATTAATTGAGGGGATTGTTGTGTGCTCGACTGTTGGGTTTGGTTTAATAATTTGGCTTTTCTTGCTTGATCTGCTTTCCATTGTTGGGCTTTTTGTTGAGCGTAATTATTGCTGTTTTTTTTAAAATTATTATAATTTGCGTTTCTCGATAAGATAGATAGTCCTATCCCAGTCCCCATGGAAGCCAGATCAAGTGCGCTTGATTGTCTTTGTGGAATTTCCTTTTCCACTTTTCCTGGCTCAATTTTTATATTTGCGCCTTGAGAATTTTGAATATTTAGATCATCTAATCCTTGCCAAATTCCATCAGGATTTGTAATTAAATTTTTAAACAGAATTTTATTAAAAGTAGCCTGATCTTGCCTTCTATGGGCGTTAATCAATGCTAACTGATCCCTATTGTTTAGTTCTCTTAATTTTTCAGCTGTCCATTTGGCGCTTTCAAGGCTAAGTTTGTTTGCTTGATCATCCATATTTACTTATTTTGGTCAAAATCAGAGAAGCCAGGTGCAATTTGCGG
>CAZMGC010000077.1:0-2466 GCA_964565795.1 uncultured Gammaproteobacteria bacterium | reverse complement strand
TCATTTCTGATATAATTCCGCGATGAGTGAATTTGGCCCACGTCTAGGCATAGATCATGGACTAACGCAAAGCAGAAGAGACTTTCTTAAAAATGCTGCGCGAGTATCTAGCGGTTTAGTACTTGCTAGTGCATTGCCAGAAATTGAATTACCAGCTGCTCGTGAGTTAAGTAGAATTACTACTGAAGCTACAGGCAAACAAACAGGAAATTCTGGATTTAGAGATTATGTAGCAGAACAATGTAAAACAAGCCCTGATACGCAAAAATGCGCGACAGATTTCCTTCGCTCACCGTCCACTCAACTCCAAACAGTTGTAGTTGCACCAATAACAGAAGAGCTTTATCTTAGAGCACTCCCATCTTTATTAGTTAGCGTAACTGATGATCACGTAGAAAATCCTTTCAAGGAATTAGCCATAGGAACTGGAGGATTTAAATTTAGCAGAAGAGAATTAGTTGCCGGAGCCTTATCCACATTAACATTTGGATTCTTACATAACATAACGAATAGGGGAATCGATACAAATACTATTCCAACACCACAATTATTCTTAGGTGCAGTGAATTGGGTACTTCAGAGAAGATTTGGAACATTAGCACCTATAATTAATCATGCTAGATGGAATCATAAAGCAATAAATGGTTAAATTTTTCCACCAACCCCCGCCTCGCCCTCGAAAATTTATTTCTGAATATTTAATTGTAGTACTGGGAGTTAGTATTCCAACCCTTTTCGCATCCATTTAACTACACTTGGTGATAGATTTATTGAAATCCACTGGTCTGTTACATTAATAATCAGCAGCTTATCAGATCCTAAAACAGCAGGCTTAAGCTTGTCCATAATCTCTCTGTATGTAGATTCTGTTCGGATCAAATAAATGGATTTTGTTGGATGTGCCCACTGAGAGTAAGATTTAATTGAATTGAAGAAATTAACATAGTAAGGACTATTGTTAGCAAACATTAATTCATATGTTATTAAATATGTTTTCATAATTTATTTAGTTGATCCAACCTCATCATCAACTGAAGAATCCTCACTTAGTGCAATGTCAGTCGGTAGGATTAGCTCACCTAGACTATCTTGTATTAACCCTGGGAAATCTTCTCCAAATACAGCTAACTCCAAGTCCGAATTTTTTTTACTTTTAACTTCTTGTACAGCATCATTGTTAACATTCACTCCTTCTGCCTGGGCATAATCAATAAATCTTTCTATATCATACATATGAAAATTAACATTCGCAGCATCAATCATTTCTCTTATAAGTTCAGGCCTTGGCCCTGTGATTTTCCCATGATATTTTTTCCACCAATCCTCCTTCTGCTCTTCAGTAATTAGAATTATTGGTTTTTTAGTAAGCTTAGCTTTTTCAATAATCTGCATCCAGATAATGTAGTCTCCATATTTTTTCTTACCTGTTTTATCATCTTTATCTTTAACAATATCTTTATATCCTGGGGGAATCTCCTCCGCATATCTTTTATCTCCTTCTTTATAAATTCTTGTTAAAGCTGCACTGTCAAATTTATCTCCTATTTTACTTTCGAAAAGTTCATCAATTTTTTTTAGAATAGTATCGTTTTGTTTTAAACTATCTAATTTTGATTTATTTACGTCAACATCTTTTATTACATTTTCGATGCATTCATTAATCTTTTTAGAAATAATTTTTAAGTCAATGCTTGGATGCCTAATTGGCAGTTGCTCAATTGCCGAAGTGAAATCCTTTGATTTTTCTTTAAGGGTTTTTACGAAAGTTTCGTAACTTGCATCCTGGTCCAAGATTGCTTCAAATCTATGAGAATGAAACTCAAGAGCTGCTTGATGACTTAACCATACCTGGTTTTTATATTGGTCTAATACCTTAAGAAGCTCTGTAGAAGTTTTGTCTGAATACCTATAAAGACTTAATAATGCATTGGAATCAAATGTTATTATACCTTTACTCCATATATCTTTTATTTCATCATCTGTTAGCTGTATATATTCAGGAAAAAGTTTTTTCATTTAAAATATTCTATGCGCTGACCGTAAATTAATACTTCACAATTTTAACATATGTAGTTTCGTTTAAAGAAATTCTATAAAACATGTGCTCTAAGTTAGATGGGAATTGTAAGTTTTGTAAAAGTCCCTAAACTCTGAAGCCTTCACTTCTTAAAGCCACTTTGTTTAATTCTACTGTAGCTCTATCGGTGGTGAAATATGGGCGATTAACTGTCACGAGCGCACTTGATCGCGCGTGATGCTCATATCCTCGGGTTAATTCATGCCAGGTTGTAACATGAGGAACTAGGGGAGATCTGACTGGAACGAGATCGTATGTAGTCTCCTGCTCATACCCAGAAGGATCCTCAAAAATTAAGGTATCAGGAGATGTTCTTGGAAAAACCCCAAGTTGTAAACCGAGATCAAGTACTACATCTGAGGTAAAACCTCTTTCTCCTGTAATCTCGG
>CAZMGC010000076.1:0-2479 GCA_964565795.1 uncultured Gammaproteobacteria bacterium | reverse complement strand
GATGCATTGTAGGAAGAATCAAAGATAGTACTATTCTGTATTCCTTTAAAAATGGTTCCTCTTCCGGGAGGTAAATGGAATTGTGTCAGTAAATTATTTTTTATAGCTTCTAAAGGAATGTTGAGCGCTAAGGCCGTAAGAATGGCTGAACCTATTGCGAAGCCAGTTTCCAAAGGCATAACAACACCTTGAAAGGTAAGGATGAGGTCATCTTTTTCTTGAAAACTATGCACGGCAAATTCAAAGGTTGTCCCTTCTTCGCTTACTTCATGATGATATAAGGATATATCGCACGATGTTGATGTTCCTACTGTTCGAACCATCGATTTTGGAAGTGATTGAGCAAATTGCGAAATGTAGACGTCATCAGCATTCACAATTACTGTTTTGATAGAAGAATTTTTTAATAATTGCCCATCATCTTCGGTCATGAATTTCACCACCTTGTCGAGTCGTTCTGTCACCGTACCAGAACCCATGAGTGATTCGTAATTGGCAACATGAGCCGGACTTTCATTGAGTACTATACCTATATGGGGGCGGATAATACTTAGGAGATACCCCATGTTTTTTGGAGCTTTCGGTCCATCTATTCCCATTTCTACCACTAAGAATTCAAATTTTTTGAGATGAAAAATTCGAAATGGAGCTAGAATCATTACTCTCAGAAAATCCCACGGCCGATACGATCCTATATCTAAGCCTAATATTCCCAAGGGGATGCCTGTCTCAGAATTCCCGGAAACGATATAGGTTGGCTTATAGGGTGAGCAAATAGCTTTAAGAGCATCTCGCGCAGTAGATTTTCCTACTGCCCCGGCAATGCCAATTATGGTGCCTGAAAAGGAGAGGAGCGAGAGTTTCGCAAAAAAACGGAGAAATACTAAAACAAACCAGGCAAAAAGGTTGCGTACCTGAGTTAGAATTCTATATTTTTTTATGAGTTTATTTTTAAAAGCCATTACGATAACTCAGTTTTATAATTTTTTTGTTTTCAATTTCAGCAAAATACAGGAGTGAAAACGAAAAAAAATTATAAAGCTTCGTTTATTAGTATGAACAAACACCTTTTATTTCCCGCATCCTAGCGGTATTATAAACGAAGATATGTTCCATCCCAACTATACCATTACTAATAAACTCATGCGTTCTATTGGAACAGTTGAGGCAGCAAAAGAAGTTATTGAGAATGCTCCGTTAGTCCCTGCGTGGGAAGCTAAATTTCGCTCTGATGCCATTGTTCGCTCTGCGTATCATGGAACTCATTTAGAAGGAAACGGATTGAATTATTCTGAAGCGGATCAACTATTATCCGGTGGGAAGATTATTGGACGCGAGCGAGATATTCAAGAAGTGCTTAATTATCGAAACGTTCTGAAATATATCCAAGAATATGACCAAAAGGATATTACCGAAGAAGTTATAAAAAAAATGCACGAATTAACGGTGTTTCGTATCCTCCCTGAAGATGCGGTAGGTGCATTCCGTAAAAATCAAGTTGTCGTAAAAAACAGGCAAGCAGGGGAGGGAACCTTTCGACCGCCACCTGCGATAGAAATACCCTTTTTAGTTGAAGCCTTTTTGAAATGGTTAAATACCATGACTCAGGAAGAAGTTCATCCAGTTGTCAAAGCAGCGGTGACTCATTATGAGTTAGTACGTATACATCCTTTTCTTGATGGAAATGGAAGAGTTTCACGAGCTACTGCAACCTTAGTGTTATTTATGGAAGGCTATGACGTCAAACGTTTCTTTTCTTTAGAAGAACATTATGACCGCGAACCAATTCATTATTATGATGCCTTGCAAGCAGTGGCTCACAATCAAGGAAATTTAACCAATTGGGTAGAATATTTCGCAGAAGGCTTAGCCATAGAGTTAACTCGAATTAAAGAAAAAGTAAAATCTATCTCGACCGATCTTAAAATTAAAAAATCATTAGGAGGTCAACAATTATCCCTTAGCGAACGACAAATAAAAATTATAGAATATATCCAGGAGAACGGATTTTTACAAAATAAAGCCTTCTTTGAACTGTTTCCTATGATTTCGGAAGATACAGTCTTGCGGGAACTGAAAGATTTACAAAAAAAGGGTATTATTAAAAAAGATGGTACTACCAAAGGTGTACGGTATGTACTGAAAAGTTAATAATTAATAATTAATAATTAATAATTAAGAGTTAAGAATTGAATAGATTGTTTAATTTTTAACTTTTAATTCTTAATTGCCAATTGATTATGGATTACACTGACGCAGCGTTGTCATATGCATTACTCCTCATTCCTTTGGGGTTTGCTGGTATTGTTATCGGTCAAGGAGTTTCCAAAATAAAGAAAAAGGAAGAAAGTGGAAAAGTAATCTTGGGAATGGGAATTGTATTTCTTCTCCTTATACCTGCTGCCTACATGTTGTTAACCCGAGTATAAGAGTCTATTACCGAGGGGGGCGCTATGTTTTTTTCTGAACTATCTACAAT
>CAZMGC010000075.1:0-2537 GCA_964565795.1 uncultured Gammaproteobacteria bacterium | reverse complement strand
GATGCAGTGCAGTCATTGAAAAAATAGCAATTTCAGGCTATAATATACATCTCATGTTAAAAACTATTGATTTCAGAGTTGGTGACATCGTAAGAGTTCACCAGAAAATTACTGAAGGAGAAAAAACTAGAACTCAGATTTTTGAGGGACAAGTGCTCCAGATTAAGGGTAGAGGAGAAAATAAGTCCTATACTGTTAGAAAAGTAGTGGGGGACGTTGCCGTTGAAAGAATTTGGCACGTTGGAAATCCAAACGTAGATAAAGTAGATTTTAAAGCAAAGCCAAAAATGAAAGTTAGACGTGCAAAGCTTAATCACGTTAAGAGTCCAAGATTAAATCCATAACCTCAACGAATCTTCATTTTTTTGTTACTATTAAACAGAAGTTACCTTATGAAGATTTCAAATCCCATTGCCATAAAGGGAGAAGAGTTAGCAACCAAATTCCTCAAGGAAAAAGGCTATAAAATAATTGATAGAAATTTCAGAAAAGGTTATGGAGAAATTGATATCATAGCGGTTCACGAAAATGTTTTAGTTTTCGTTGAAGTAAAAACTCGAACTTCAAATGCATATGGCAGTCCTCTTGAGGCAATTAGTTATTTTAAACTTAAATCTCTTTTAAAAACTGCCGAGTTTTATAAGTCGCTCAATCCCAAGATGCCAGATTCTTTGCGAATTGATGCCATATCTATAATGCTTGATAATTCTGAAAATCTAAGTAGTATAGAGCATATAGAAAATATAAGCTCATAATGTCATCCTGAGTGAAACGAAGGATCTTAAGATTCTTCACTTCGTTCAGAATGACAATAAAAAAAGATGAAAAGAGGGGTAGCCACATTTACACTTGATACTGGAAAATGTCCGCCATGGCTTTTTGAAAGAATGGTTAAGCTTGGGAGAAGCATGACTGATGTTTTGATAGAGGAATATGGACCGGACGAGTATATTAAAAGAATAGCAGATCCAGTTTGGTTTCAATCATTAGGAACAGTACTTGCATTTGACTGGAATGCTTCAGGCTTAACCACAATATTAACGGCAGCGCTAAAAGAGGCAATTCAGGGAAGAGAAAAGGAACTAGGGGTTTTTATAGCAGGAGGGAAGGGAGCAACTTCTAAGAAAACTCCTGAAGAGATAGAGCAATGGGGCTGGAAGCTTTTATTGCCAACTTCTACTACTAAAAATTTGATTTATTCATCAAAAATGTCTGCTAAGGTTGATTCCTCGTTAATACAAGATGATTACACACTTTATCACCACGCTTTCTTTTTTAGTAAAAATGGAGCTTGGACTGTTGTGCAGCAGGGAATGAATACTAAAAATGCTACTGCTAGGCGCTATCATTGGCATAGTGATAATCCAGGAGATATAGATTTTACGAACGATCCCCATAAGGGTATTGCTTCTCAAATACTTAGAAAAACCACTTTAAATCTTGCTACTAAAAAAAGCAAAAAGAATAAAGAATTATCCATTGAATTGGTTGGCGCCGGTTATAAAACTCTTATGAAAGATATAGAGCTATTGCGTCGCCATTCTGGAGCTGTTTCACGAATGTTAGCCGTAAAATCTCTGCAAGGCCACGCCTTGCAGACTGAACAACAAGAGTTTGTGTTTGCTGAGTTTGATAGGAAGGAATTTAAACATCATGATGTAGAGCTCGAGGATTTTACAAAGAGTAAATATTTAGAGAAGATTTTACAAAAAGTTACATATGAAACTCCAGAAGATTTTGAAAATTTATTGGCCATTAAAGGAGTGGGAGGAAAAACTATTAGAGCATTGAGTTTGGTTTCCGAGATAATCTATGGAGCAGAGCCCAGTTATCAGGATCCGGCGAGGTATTCATTTGCACATGGTGGAAAAGATGCCACTCCATATCCTGTGGATAAAGAAACTTATGATCAAACAATCGCTGTTCTTCAAGCTGCTGTAAGGCGGACAAAAATTTCCCCAATCGAAAAAGATAAAGCCCTCCGAAGGATTTCAGAGTAAGCTAATCTTTTAATATTTTCAGTTGATCTCTGAGAATCGCTGCGGTTTCAAAGTCTAATTCTTTAGCGGCTTGCTGCATTTCTTTCCTCAATTGTTTTATCAAATGGTTTTTCTCATCTGGCATTAGAACTTCTTTTTCTTTAAGTTTTAGTAAAAATTCGGCAGATTTCTGATCTTCTTCTTCCTGCTCGACAAGGCGCGCTTTTATAGATTTCTGAATACTCGTAGGAGTAATGTTATGGTCTTTATTATATTTGAGCTGAATCTTTCGTCTTCTCTCAACTTCTTCCATCGCTGCAGTCATGGATTTCGTAACATTATCTGCATACATAATTACTTCTGATTCAACATGACGGGCAGCTCTACCCATGATCTGAATTAAAGAAGTGCGGCTTCTTAAAAATCCTTCTTTATCGGCATCTAGTATTGCGACGAGTGAAACTTCTGGTAGATCAAGGCCTTCTCTTAAAAGATTAATTCCAACCAAAACATCATATTTTCCTGAACGTAAACGATCCAGTTCATCTTGCCTTTCCA
>CAZMGC010000074.1:0-2828 GCA_964565795.1 uncultured Gammaproteobacteria bacterium | reverse complement strand
GATGGTGGTTGAGGAATTTTGCTTTGCGATGAAACTACTTCTTGTGAAGTCCTAGCTCTTGCCATTTCAGCTCCGACAGCTGGAAATAATCTAGTAACTATTCCTTCAACTAATTCACTTGGTTTTCCTAGTTGATCGAATGGCGCATAAACATCCACTACTCTTCCCACTCTTAAATCAACTACAGTTGTGTGTATTCCAAATCCCCTAGCTTCAGCCAACTTATTTATTTCGAGTCTTCGTTCTACAAATGAGCCTGTATCTGGAATACCTCTTCTTAGATAAACAACCTGAGGATTCCTTTCATAAGCAGTTCTCATGCTTCCAATTGCTCCAGATGCTTTCCACTTAGCCCACTCTTGTGAACCTGCTACTTCTTTACTTCTATTTACTGCCATAAGCTGGGATTATACACCCTTTTAATTCGGTGTCAATTATTAGAATGCTCGTGGGTCTCGCTTTAATTGAAGGGGACCAAATAGATATGATGCTGGATTAGTAAGGAATGTTCTTCTCCCACCTGGTCTGGCTAAATAATTATGATCTGGAGATCCGAGTAAAGATATTGCTCCACCAAGAAATTCTGTTAATCTTACTTGGGAAAATCCGATTACTGAAGGATCATTTGATGCTATAACTTCATCTTTCAATACTTGGTCTATTCCCCCTTCCGGTGTCCAAATAAATTTTCCTTCAGCTTTTACTACTGGAACACTAAGCATTTTCTTTGCGTCCTTATTCAAATATTCAATTCCATTTAAAGAAAATCTAACTGCCCCAGACGCAGATGTTCGACTGCCATCAATCCATACCATTTCTCCTCCACCTATACCCTGAAGAACAGTACCTATCATAGGATGAAGAACATGCGAAAGAAATGCTACATTTGTGTCAAAAGCTCTATGAACCGGCAACTTACCTCTTAAAGCAGTATTTTCTAGATCATAAATTCCAGGACTTGATATTAGTTCATCAAGTTTTCGAAAAGTTGACCTTCTAGCTCGAAGTAATTCTTCTCCAAAAAGAGGCTGAGCTATAACTCTCCCTGATTGGTCTCCTGGCGGAATTCCACGATCTCTTGTCATAGCGAAGAATTATATACTCTTTTATCTCTAAGTCAATGCTGGGATTAAGATTGATCTCTTAATGAATTAGCCCTAAGTCTTACATCTTCAAATAATGCAGTTATTGGCTCTCTGGCTTCTAAAGCAAGTGTTGTCGCAGCTACTGCTAAGCAGTCTTCAATTTGTCTGTCAATAAACATAATTTGAAAATCATTTTTAACTTCTCCTTGAGCAGCTAGCTCAGCTCGCAATGCTTGAAGAATACGAATTCTAGTAAGATACGATATTGCTTTTATAACACTTTTCCCAGCTGAATCTGGAAGCAGATCAACAGTTAGCTTAGCCATCTCACTATCTCCCCTATATGCTTCTCTTGCTGCATCTTTAACAACAGGCTCATCAGAATTCTCAATCTCACTTATACCTGTATCCCAAACCTCCCTTAATCGAAGTGTTATTCCTCTAGATAAATCCATTTTTAGAGTAAGTTTCTGTTCATTACTAAGCCGATCATAAGATGGAGGCTGAATACCCATAATTCGAGGATTCACAGAGTGCCGTAAAACATATCCAGTTTCACCAAAAAATTCATCAATCCCTAATCCATTTTCTCTCTCTACTCCTCCATTTTTAATAATATTTCTTCCTAACAATGCTCCTTCAACTGGGGTTGGAATATACCTTTCATCGCTCATATCTAAATTATATTTCCTTTTCCTTCGAAGTCAATGCTGGGGATCTTCTGGTACAACTCTCTTTTCCTATCCTACCACATCCATAGAAGCATATCTTGGCATTCTTTCCTGACACAGCCTAAGAACTATTGATGGAGGAATGATTGCTGGAGCTAAAAGACGGACTGACTGATCTGCGACGGGTCTACCGAATCCTGAAAAAACAATAATTCCTACTGGCAATCCACTTCCTATCAAAGCAGGCGCTGCCCATCCAAGCATTTGCTCTCCAGTTACTGGCATGTCTGCAAATTCTATGGCCTCTCTTGCTAAAGCACCTTCAGAAAGAGTAAGCCCTGGAACCTCCCTATAAAGATCTTCCGGCTTAAGATCATCTGCTGCAATAGCTTGAAGTTCTACGTCAATTTCTCCATTTGATAATGGAACAGGGAAAACTGCTAGAGCTCCTGTAGGATCAATTTCTTCTCCTGCCTCTCCCCTCACAAGCCATTCGGCGAATAATTCCCTGTGTCCTCCGAAAATTAATCTTTCAAGATTTGCTTTTCTGAGATATCTCAATTGCTCTTCAGTTAATATTTGTCTTTCCGGCATTGGCATAACGAGACATTATAGGCTGTTTTTCTCCAAAGTCAAATAGAAATAATGAGTGGAAATTATTGAGGATTTGAGGGACCAGTACTTCCTGGAAAAATTTCGTTTACTGCTGGTGCTACTACTTCTCTTGGCTCCTGCCTTCTTATTCTGGATTCCGCAAAATCCATCATCCTTTTACCAACTGCCATAATCATAGCGCTTCCAATAAGAGGCACGATTACTGCTGGATCATCTACTCTTCTATCTGCATAATCAAGAACAAATGAAATTCCATAATTTGCAAATGTTGCCGCTCCAATAGTTAAAAGTGTTGCTCCTGCGCCTTTTAACATATCAGATTGCACTTCTATATTCTCGGCTTCAGGAACTGGTGTAAATATTTCTTCTGCCATGATGCGTAATTTACTCCTCTTTTTCTTCGAAGTCAAATGGAAATTATTTGGCGCGCATGCGGTTATTTCGAGGATTGTGCTCT
>CAZMGC010000073.1:0-2960 GCA_964565795.1 uncultured Gammaproteobacteria bacterium | reverse complement strand
GCATTTTTTGATTCCTTAGTTATTACAGAATGTGCATCTGCACTTGATATAAATGACTTTAGCTCCAGCATGCATGGTGGGCTTGATGCAATAACGCTCACGTTAACTTCAAATTTCGCAGGAGGAATTATAAAAAACTCTAAATTTAAACGAGGAAACACACCAGGAACCAATGATCATTGCATTAGTATCTCATTCTGTTCAGGAATTACCTTCAGCTTTATTGAAGCTGCAATAATTCAATATGCGAGAAGCTCTGGAAAATCCATAACCGTGACCTCAAGCCTAAATCTTTCATTTAATAATTGCAGAGTTTTTACCAGTGACTTTCCAATTATTTCATGTTTTGGTATTAGATTAAATGATCTCGATATAGTTGACAGAATTATTGGATATACAAATGTTACTTCTGCATACTACTCTATAAATATTTCTGCCATGAGCGACGATATTGTAGTAGATGGAATAACCTACGGATATGAGGGCTTAATTCCAAATGTTCACTCAGCTGCTGGCATACTTGCCTGCTCAGCTTCTTCGGATATCATTATAAGAAATGTTGGAACACATTCAAACAGAATAAGCGGAGGATCATGGAGACCAAATCTATATGGCATGGCTGCGGTATTTGTATCCGGCGGAAATAATAACAATATTAAACTTCAGAGAATCTATGTTGACAAGAATAGAACTGGAATAGTTACCACTATTAACTCAGATAAAAATATGACTTATGAATCAGTCATGGGGACTAAATATATTTATAGCGCGATGGCAATCTATCTCCAAATTGACGCTGGGCTTAATTCTATTATGAAAGGATTTGGAGCTGGTGCAAATACAGTAACAGGACAATCATCCGTCTATGGTACTCATTATCAGGATTTTTTTATGGGTGACACATCTGGTAGGTTGGTTTTATTTATGAATGAACCAACCTCAGAAACGGAAAATTATTTCACGATGGTAAGTGGAATAGAAAAATTCAACTCCGCAGGTGGAATACTCATGGGCGTAATTGGCGATCAGGCGATTTGGGAGGACAGAGTTTTCCGGTTAGGTCATACCGGATTCGCAAATGTAAATCCAACAATGTCTGGTGGTACAATTGGAAATTACACAATTGAGTATCAAATTGATTCAGGATCTGGTTTTAGCGGATCCTGGACTACAGCTACAGGTGCAAATCTATCCGCAGAAACGATTAGCCCATCTGGATTCAAAATGAAAGTTAGAATCACAACAACTTCAACCAATACAACTGCAATCACCTATCTTAGATTCGACACAATCTCAAGCTCAAATGCACAAGCAGACAATCTTTATACACTTGACACAGCAACTATTTCATTAACTAATTTGATTCCAGGTTCAAGATATGAAATCTACAACACTTCGTCTTCCACAACTATCGCAAATGCTATCGCCCCTACCAGCACAGCTACGATTACCGCCTCCGCTTCTAACGGAGACAATCTTCGTATCCGTATCAGGAAATCTATTGATACCACTCAGGCATCTACATACACATGGTCTGCAAGTGTGGTTGAAGTTACTTTTGCTTCACATGGCCGATATGTTGGAGAACCAGTTAACCTTGAGTTTACCTCAGGTGACGGAATTGGACAGGACGGAACCTATACTATAGCTTCTGTTCCATCATCTTCAACATACACCGTTTCAGTGTCGGGCTCAGGAACTGGAGGAAATGTTAACTCGACACCTGTTAAATACTTACCCATTGAAGCAGGGGCTATTATTAGCTCGCTTTCAGCAAGCGCCTACATTTCTCAGATTGAGGATATTATTGCATGAGTAAAATTCAACTTTGGGGAGTAATGGACCTTATTTTTTTAACTAACTCCTCCAGAGTCAATTCACTTTTTAGAATATAGTCATTTGCACCCATCTCCTTGGCTTTCACGATATACTGTTCCTGGCCTAAATTTGTAGCGACAAGAACATGTATTTTTGATAATTTCTTATCTTTCTTAATCTCTTTTAGCACCTCAAATCCATTCTTAACTGGCATTACTAAATCTAAAATAATCACATCAGGAATAAATACCTTTAGAATTTCAAGCGCCTCTTCCCCATTAAATGCAAATTTACAGTTAAACCCCTCGCTTTCAAACTTAACCTGATATGCACCTGAAATAAATTTATCATCTTCAACCACCAGAACAGATATTTTTGAAGTACTCATAAAAGAGAAGTTAGAGTTCGTTTTTTATTTCGTTAATTCTATTTACTAAATCTTTTAATGAAAGCTTACTTTTAACCACATATTCATCAGCATTTAGATCACGAGCTCTTGTGATATTATTCTCTCCTTCAAGATTTGTTGCCATAATCACCGGAATATCAGCCCATTTTTTATTTTTTTGGATTTTTTCTAAAACACTGAATCCATCACTTCTAGGCATCAGAATATCAAGAATAATAACATCAGGAGTATATTTTTTAAGTAAGTCTATAGCCTCTACGCCATCGTGGGCAAATCTTACATTAAACCCTTCGCTTTCGAATTTAGCCTGATATGCTCTGGTAATAAATTTATCATCCTCAACAGCCAAAACATTGATTGGACTAGTGGTCATATACATAAAATTATCATAAATCGCAAAATAGATCTAGAACTTAAAAATAGGCAAACTAATTTTAAAAGTTGTGCCCTTACCTTTTTGGCTTGTAAAACTGATTGCGCCCCCACACTCATTCACTATGCTTTTTGTAATATAAAGTCCTAATCCATTTCCTTCAATATCCCTACTCCCTATATTGTCTCCTCGATAAAACTTCTGGAACACTTTCTTCTTTTCATTTAAAGAAATTCCATATCCTCCATCAATTACTTTTACAACTACATAATCATTCTTTTTTACTACGCTTACGTTCACTTTTCCATTTTCTGGAGAGTATTTAATAGCATTATCTATAAGATTTAAAAACGCTTGAGA
>CAZMGC010000072.1:0-3009 GCA_964565795.1 uncultured Gammaproteobacteria bacterium | reverse complement strand
AATTTATGCTTAAAGATAAAAAGATAATTCTAATTGCCTTTGTGGTTTATTTACTTGCAACTGGCGCTTCATACTTCTTGTTTGCGAAATCTCCATTGGCACAAAGATTTACTTCTCCAGTTCCACCACCAAGTAAGGGAGCTGACGGAGAAATAGTATTTGACGATTCACTTCCTAAAACTGAGGAGTGTCCTATGAACGGTGCGATGTATTCAAAACAACAAAAAGATTGGTGGGAAAAACATAGACCACTTGGCGTAATGATCGAGAATCATGAGAACGCGAGACCACAATCAGGACTTAACGCTGCAGATATTACCTACGAAGCAGTTGCAGAAGGTGGAATTACTAGAACTTTAAATATTTATTATTGTAATGCTCCAGTTCAGGTAGGGCCAATTAGAAGTGCAAGAACATATTTTCTAGATTGGATATCAGAATATGGCGATAGCCCATTGTACGCTCATGTAGGAGGTGCAAATACACCAGGACCCGCAGATGCCTTATCTCAAATAAATGACTACGGCTGGGGAGGGTATAATGACCTTAATCAATTCTCAATCGGATTCCCAACTTTCTGGAGAGATTACAACAGATTGGGACACGCTACGGCTACAGAGCACACAATGTATTCCACGACAAGTAAGCTTTGGGAGTTTGCAGAAGAGGAAAGAGGTCTAGGGGTTGAGGGTGAAGACGGAACGCCTTGGGATGAAGGATTTGTTCCTTATAAGTTTAAGGATGAGGCTGCAAGTGGTTCTAGAGGGAATACCAAGTCAATTCATGTAGAGCATTGGGACGGTTATGGTGATTATGCAATTGATTGGATATATGACAAAACATCCAATGAATACAGCAGGAAAAATGGAGGCGCAGTTCATCTGGATAAAAATACAAATAAGCCATTAACTGCTAAGAACATAGTAGTTCTTTATCAGGTAGAAAGCGCTGCAAACGATGGATATGAGAATAATGCACATCTTTTATATGACACAGTAGGATCTGGGGACGCTGTAATATTTATGGATGGAAAAGAGATTGAGGGAAGCTGGAGTAAGAAATCCAGGACAGCTAAGACAGTTGTTATGGATGCAGACGGAGAAGAGATTGAGTTTACAAGAGGTAAAATTTGGTTCCACATACTTCCCACAGAAGGTGTCTTAGACGTGAAATAGTTTGACATAGTTTACTAATCCTCTAATATCGAGTAAAATTACTGTTAATAATTCTATGCTTTCAGATCTTATCACATCAAGATCCCGCGTAAAGCTTCTGAACGTATTCCTGTCCAATCCTTCAGAAATGTATCATGTTCGTGAGCTTGTTAGACGCACTGGGGATGAAATAAATGCAGTCAGACGTGAGCTTTCATATTTAGAAAAAAAAGGAATCCTCTCAAAAGAGCCTCGAGCAAATAGGGTTTATTATTTTCTCTCAAAAAATTACGAATTTTATTATGATCTGTTAAAAATTGGTAGTAAGACAGTAGGACTTGGAGAAAATATTCTTAAAAATAGAGTAAAACTGGGAAGACTTAAGTATGTAATGTTTTCTGGAAAATTTGCCAGGAGACTCCCTAAAGGGCCAGAAGATGTAGACCTATTGGTAGTTGGAGCAGTAGTTTTACCTGAACTAGCTCTTTTAGTTCGCGAAGAAGAGAAAAGGTTGGATACTGAAATAAATTATACGGTTATGACTGAAGAAGAATTTGATTTTAGAAAAAAGAAAAGAGATCCCTTTATTCTTTCCATTCTTTTTGATTCACGTGTTATGCTAATAGGTGACGAAGAAAATATGCTCTCATGAAAAATCCCAGGCTCCTTTTTGCTTTTATAATAGTTTTAACCGTTATTTCTGTCTTCATAAATCTTCCTGGTAAAATTAGCTTGCCTGGTTTTAACCGTGAAATTAAATATAACTCTAATTTTGTTTTACAACAATTAAATATACCTAAGGAGATTTCATTTAGGCAAGGACTTGATTTAAAGGGTGGTGTAAGTTTGACTTTTAAAGCAGAAGTTGAAAAACTCCCAGCAGGAGAAAGAGATCAAGCTCTTGAAAGTGCGCGAGAGGTAATTGAAAGAAGAATTAACTTATATGGAGTGTCAGAGCCTCTTATCCAGACAGCAAAAGTCAATAATGACGCTAGAATAATCGTAGAGCTTCCAGGGGTGACAGATGTTAATGAGGCAATTAGTCTAATTGGTTCGACTGCCCAGCTTACATTTTGGGAGCCAACTGCTTCTATTGCAGCCCAGGTTTTGGAATCCGGGGAATATCCAGTTAACGCTGATGCTTCAGGTTTAGGGCCTATTAAGAAAACAAATTTGTCAGGCTCTGATTTAAGCTCTGCAGCTGTATCATTTGATCCAAATACAGGTTCCCCAGTGGTTCAGTTAACGTTTGACTCATCAGGAAAAAAGAAATTCGCAGATATAACAAAGAAAAATGTAGGACAGCCTGTGGCAATTGTTTTAGACAACATGGTTATTACGGCCCCAACTGTAAATGAGGCAATTCTCACAGGAGACGCGATAATTTCTGGTGGATTTACCCAAGAACAAGCAAAAGCGTTAAGTACACAGCTAAATGCTGGAGCACTTCCTGTTAAGCTTTCAGTTTTGGAGCAGCATGTAGTTGGTCCAACTCTTGGCCAAGAATCTCTTAAAAAGAGTTTGATAGCTGGAGTAATTGGATTCATTACAGTTGTTGTTTTTATGATCGCCATCTATGGAAGACTTGGGTTAATCGCTAGTGCCGCACTTCTTCTCTATACTTTATTTAATTTAGCTGTGTTTAAATTAAGTTCCCTGACTCCTTACGGAATTACGCTCACATTAGCAGGAGTGGCTGGTTTAATCTTGTCAATTGGTATGGCAGTTGATGCGAATATACTTATTTTTGAAAGAATAAAAGAAGAGCTAAAACTTGGGAAAAGTAAATCTACAGCAATAAATTTAGGATTTTCTCATGCATGGATGTCAATTAGAGATTCAAATGTTTCAACTC
>CAZMGC010000071.1:0-3112 GCA_964565795.1 uncultured Gammaproteobacteria bacterium | reverse complement strand
ATTTTAAAACAGCAATTGGCGAATCAAGCTGATATATTTTTCCATCATTTAGATAAACAGATGTAATGGGTCTTTTAATAAAGACTTCATGATTTATTTCTTTGGCCAGATCTAATACGCTCTTGTCGTTTGTAAACCAATGATGATAATGCTTTTCAAGTGTCCAATCCCAGGTTTTCTCTTTAAATCCAAGCGCAAGACCACCAGGGATTTCATCCTTCTCAAAAACAGTAACATCATGTCCAGCTTTTCCTAAATAGTATGCTGCCGAGAGCCCAGTAAATCCAGCCCCGATAATTCCAATTTTCATATATATTTTTTTCCGCGAATTAGGAAGAGTGTTGTTAATCCAAAAAATGCGGTAATAAAACCAAAGATACTAGCAATTATAACAGAAGAATTTCCTGTAGGCGGGAGGGTTGGGACTGGGCTCATTTCTATGGGAGATGGTGTTGGGGTTTGAGTTGAGCTTGGGGATGGGGTATTCGTAGGAAAGTATGAAATGCTTGGAGTAGGTGAAGGAGAGGGGCTGGGAGTTGGTGTCTGAGTAGTATTGTCGCTTGTTCCTCCCTGCGATCTTGTCTGTCCAAATTGCGGAAATGAGCTTTCTCCGTTGGTGTTATTTGTATCTTCTTCATTTCTTTTTGAAAAATCATAACTTCCAGATAATGTGATTAAAGGCACTGGGCTAATTTCATTTTTTGTAACACTTGCAGTTGAGAATTGTGAATTTGCGTAGATATCGATAGTGATTAGGGTTCTGTCAGAAAGTTCAAAATATTCATCAACAAGAGATTTTCTCAGGGTATTAAGAGGTAGGATGTAGGTTCCGTCATTTTTTAATAAAGTTGATGAAAGTTCTGCGCCCTCAATTTCCACGTACACAATGCCATCATTAGGAGTTGTTCCATCTGGTAAAACAGCCTTTCCGCTAATAGGAATTTGCGATAATGGTGTATCTGATATTTCTTCTCTTGTTAGGACTTCAAATCTAAAATTTATATCCTCGTACTTTTTGCTTCCAGAGGTAATACTATAATAGTATTTGGTATTGGGATCCAAATTTCTTATTGTAATTGAGTGATAATTATATTTATTAATTTGTTGTGATAACTGGTCTCTGTCGTCAAGTGAGATTCCGTCTAAATTATTTGATTCAATTCCATAATTAACAGTTCCGATTACTTTATCATCTGTTTGATAAGTAATAGTAAATGCGCTATCAGAGACGTTAGTTATTTTTATATTTTTTGGATCTTCTCCTGGGCCTGCTCTGATTTGAAAAATCGTGTTACCCCTAACCAAAAGTGTAGTGACTAAGGTTCCTACTATAATAATTAAGAGTCCGATAAAAGTTGGAATTTTTCTACTCCACAAACTATTCATAATTAATTTCCGGAATTATCTTCATCAAGATTTGTAGCAGAGGGGCTTGCTGTCTCTTCTTCATCCGGGATTACGGATGGGGCTGGTATTGGAGAAATTTCTTCTTCATCGTTAACAGGAGCTACAAATAATGGCTCTGTTCTTTTTCTATTTTTAATACTTTCAATAGATGCCTTATTAAAATTCCCATCGATTGGAATTATCTGAACGGTTAAGGGATCATTTATAGTTGAGGTTACATGACTATGGTATATGTTAAAAATAACCCAAAGAATGGTTACTATTAACATCGGTATTAAAAGTATTAGTAAATCTTTCTGTTTCATGGTTTTTTAAAATAAGCAGTACCTTGTAGGTCTAGCTGTAAAGATTCAGAGTCAATATTTTTTGTTAATGTAATTTTTTCTAATGATACAATTCTTTGCATTGATACAAGATCAGATATGAATTTTTTTAAATTTTCGTATGTTGATGTTGCTGTTAAATTAAAACTAAAATTTGAACTCTTTGAAGCACCATTTTCTGTAAGTCCGACTTCAGACACATCGAGCACTTCAATAGAAACACTTGAGGTTTGTGCAATTGTTTGAATTTGTCCAACTAAAGTGGGGGCCTGAGGTTGTTCAGGAATAGCATCAAGTATGATTGGAATATCGGCTTGAATTTCTGAATACTGAGTAGAAAGGCTAGATAGATTATTAACCTTTTTTGTAAGTTCAGATTCTACAAATCTACTGTCTTCAATCTCTTTTCTAAGCTTAACAATGGTTGAAAGGGTGGGGTTAATCGCAAAAAGCGCAAAGAATATTGTGGCTCCTAATGTCAGGATGGCCATGAAATATTCTTGATTTTTTTGTTTTTTTAAATATGGAAGAATATCTTTGTAATACTTTTCGTATTTTATTCCTTTAAATACTTTTTTCATTATGTTGCCCCTTTTAGATTAATGGTTATCAATACATTTACAGAATTAGTGAGCGACTGATTGTCTATCCTATCGATTGTTACAGAGCTTGTTTCTGGATAGTCTCTTATAATTGCAAGAAAATTCGTGAGCGAGGAGATCGACTGAATATTTGAATCGATTGAAACCTTACTTTCGCCAATTTCAAAAGAGTTAAATGTAATTTCCGAAGGTGTAGCTGCGATAAGATCATTTAAAATTTTTACATTTTTATTACCATTTGTTGTAATGTTTGCTGCATCGTTGAGTCTTCCTTGAAGATTTCTATAGCTCACTTCTCTGTCTTTTAGGCTAGCCACGATCGCTTGTTCTTGCTTGATTTTGTCGTGAAGATCTATAAGTGTTCTGTCCAGGGTGAATCTATATATAAAGGTTGAGAAAGCTACAATTTCAGTAAGAATTATTAAAAGTCTTCCTATGCTTAAGGCCCATCTTAAAACATCATCAATAAGATTAGATTTACCCTTGATTAAGTTGATAGAGGCAGAAGATTGCATGCCATTTTAAGTCTATGGGTTTTTAGCGATTTTGTAAAGTAAAATGAGGTTAAAAAGAGTTACTTTTTCTTTTTCTCAGGGGTAGGTTTATTAGTAGTTTTTGATCCTGATAATTTAGCTAGTCTTGATTTAAGTCTTGCAGCTTTATTTTTATGAATTACATTTTTCTTTGCAGCTTTATCGATCACCTTTGCGGCTTCTGATAATTTTTTTGCAGTAGGACTTGTTCTTGTGTCTTTAAGAGTTTTTTTGAATTTTGATTTTA
>CAZMGC010000070.1:0-3118 GCA_964565795.1 uncultured Gammaproteobacteria bacterium | reverse complement strand
TAAAAGAGGACCTGGATGCAGGAACTAAAATAGGTGTTGACGGAACTCCAGCTACCTTTATAAATGGCATAAGAATTTCAGGAGCGGTTCCATTCACAGACTTCAAAGCGGAAATTGAAAAGGCATTAGGAAACTAAGAGCCCTTTAATAAGAAACATCAGAGACTTATAACTTTTGAGTTACTTCTAGCTCTTACTTATTAGGATTCGCTGTCTTTAGTCTCTCTTCAGAATTAGTGTAATTATGAAAACAACGATTGCAATAAGAACTATTGTCCCTCCCGGAGAGAGGTTGAGGTAAAAAGATGAAATTATTCCTGATACTACAGAAAAAATCGAAATCCCCTCAGCCACGACAATTGTTTTTTTAAAGCTGAGTTTTAATTGAAGAGCTGAAACAACCGGAACCACCATTAAGGCTGATATTAACAGAACCCCCACGATAGGAATTGCAAGTGCCACAGTAAAAGCAGAAAGAACTATTAACAAAATATTAATAAATCTTGTTGGAATCCCGCTTACCCTAGCTGCTTCTTCATCAACTGTCACATATACGAGCTCTTTATAGAATGCGAGAACAGTTACAATAATTAATAGCCCTAGTATCCCTATAATGATCACATCTGTTTGCTTGACAGTTGTAATACTTCCAAAAAGATAGCTAAATAAATCAACTCCAAATCCGTGCGCCAGACTAATAAGAACAATTGCCAAAGCTAGACTCCCAGAAAGAAAAATTGAGAGTGCGGATTCACCAAATATTTTTTTGCTAAGTCTTAGCTTCTCAATTGCAATAGAAGAAATCACAGCTGCAGCGATTGCGGTAACTAATGGGTTAATTTTGAATAATAAACCAATAGCGAGTCCTGCTAAAGAAACATGAGAAAGGGTGTCAGCGATTAAAGAATAACGCCTAAGAACCAAGAAAACGCCAATTAGCGGAGCGATTATTGCAATTATAATTCCTGCTTCGAATCCGCGAATTATGAAACTATATTTAAATAGATCAAGTATTATGATGAAAACCTCCTTTTCCTATAAGCTCGTGGAAATACTCTCCTTTAAGAAACTCCTCTGGATTTCCATAATATTCAAGAGTTCTGTTGACATATCCTAACTCTGTTGCTTCATGAGCAACAATCTCAAGCTCATGGGACACAAGAACAAGAGTTAAATCCAGCTCTCTATTTAATTTTCTAAGAAGTGCATAAAACTGTTTTTGGGTTTTCACGTCTACTCCTGCAGTTGGTTCATCAAGAAATATTACCGAAGGCTCACTTGCCAAAGCTCGGGCTATATATACACGCTGCTGTTGGCCTCCTGACAAATCATTAATTTGTCTGTTTCTGAAATCCATCATATCCACTTGCTTAAGAGCTTCTATGGTCTTTTCTTTGTCTTCTTTTGTTGGAAAGTGGAAAAGACCACGTTTTCCATATCTACCCATTGCGACCATTTCCTCAACTGTTATTGGAAAATTATCTTCGATGTACTTCTTCTGGGGAACATAGCCTATTTTGTGCCAATCTTTAAACTCTCTTATGTCCTGATCAAATAGCTTAACGCTACCGTCCTTAGGTTTTAGAATTCCAAGCATAAGCTTGAGAAGTGTGGTTTTTCCTCCCCCATTTGGACCAATAAAACCAACATAATCACCTCTATGAATTTTTAGAGAAACGTCTTTTATAACTTCTTCTGCGGTGTAAGAAAAGCAAACACTATCAAGTTCTATTATTGTATGTGAGTGGTCTAGTTGCTGCATCCTAAAGCAATACGTAAGTTTTTCAAATTATCCTCCATCACGGTAAAATAATTTTTCCCAAGTACCACATCATCATCTGAAATTCCTTCAATTGGGTCAAGCACTAAAGTTTGTGCGCCCACTTCATTTGCTATTGTTTCTGACAATTTAGGACTAACTAATGTCTCAAAGAAAATATATTTAACATTATTTGCTCTGGCAAACTCTGCAACTCGGGATAACTCTTGAGCCGAAGGCTCCTCATCTGGAGAAATTCCCGAAATTGCAACTTGATTAAGATTATATCTTTGAGCCAAGTATGCGAAGGCCTCGTGAGACGTAATGAAATCGCGGCTCGTACAATTGCTCAAACCAGCCTTATAGTCATGATCAAGCTGGTCAAATTTTATATCTAATGATTTTAAATTTTCTTGATAAACCATTTTATTGACGGGATCAATCGCAATAAGCCCTTCCGTGATCTTTTGAGCTTGTTTCTTTGCAAGCTGCGGATCAAGCCAGATATGAGGATCTCGCATTTTCTCTCCTTCTTCAGTTACCTCTTTTGTTAATAATCCTCCTCCTGCTTCTACAATTCTTACATTTGTGTCTTTGAGATTATTTCTAATCTTATTTCCCCACGCCTCAACGCTTCCGTTTAAAACAAGAAGATCTGAGGTTTCTATTCGTGCTATTTCTTGCGCTGTCGGCTCGTAATCATGTGGTTCAGAACCAGCCGGAGTAATATTTTTGACATCAATTTTGTCTCCTCCTATTTGACTGACAAAATAATATAAAGGATAAAATGATGCAGTTACTTGTTTTTTACCGCTATTCTGGACGAAGTTCTTATTGTTTATCAAAAATAAACCGGCCAAACCTAAAATTACTATCCCAACTATTAATATATTTTTTATATTCATTATTTTTGACAATAGCGGCAAACTCCAAAAAACTCCAATGAATGAGTCTTAACTAAAAACCCATTTTTTGTTTTTATTTCTTTTTCTAATTCATCAACGAAACTACCCTCAACGTCCTCAATCCTTCCACACTCCTGACATATTAAGTGATGATGATGGCTTTTCTGAAGCTCATATCTATATTTTCCTTCCCCAAACTCTAGCCTATTTATCAAACCTTTCTGAGTAAGAATATCTAAAATTCTATATACAGTCGCCTGGTCAATCCGAATTCCATCTACCCTTAGGCCATCTATTATCGTTGATACATCTAATGGATTATCTTCTTTTTCTAAAAGATCAATTAAAGCAAGTCTTGCTTCAGTTTTTTTCAAACCGGCTTCTTTTAATATTTTTTTATTATCTATCATTCTTGCAGTTAAAATTGATCTTAACATAAATGCGAATTATGTGCA
>CAZMGC010000069.1:0-3124 GCA_964565795.1 uncultured Gammaproteobacteria bacterium | reverse complement strand
TTCGTAGTCATTAGCTTCTGTAAAGGCTATACAAGCGTTGAGCTGTGTTTCCAGACTATTGTTATCAATCTGACTCTGGTCAGAAACACGTATATAAATAACAGCTCTACGTTTTTGAACTACTGCATTAAACTTTTCCATTTTTTATTTTATTCTTGCTGAATAGATTGTTGAAGTAAAGTGTCTTGAGGAGTTCTGCTACTTTTATCTCTTTCATAAGCTCATCATCAGGAACATTTTCTGCTAATTTGCCTAGTAGTTTTCTAGCTTGTTTAATTGTAATTGAATTCTTTTCCATAACCAGCAATTGATGTGATTGCTGGCATTTCCAAGAGTATTCCTCTAAAGCCTTAGCTTAAAGCTAATTTCACAATTATTAATTTCCCAGTATTGCGTTTTAAATAAATAGAGCTAGGTCTCTTTTATTTACTACTGTTTCGTTTATTCTCCATCTTAATCTTCCCTCATCATCTCTTCCAGCAGGGACAATAATAGATTCGTCATTAAATCTCATTCTTCGTAAAGTACTTATTTTTCCTTTAAGTTCGGGTTCAGCTGTACTTGTGGATTGAGAAATTTCATCTAGTTCCAAAGCAACTGAGTCAGTTACAGCCAACGCATGGAGAAATGAGAGTAAGTCAACTTTAAGAAGTCTAAGTCTGTCTTGGAGTTGCTTGTCCATATTTATAACTTATCAAAAAAAACATATCGTGTCAAGTCGTAAGCTATCGTAAGTTATCGTGAATTAATTATTTGCTTCATAATGACTAACTTTACATAAAATTTATTATCTTTTGCCAAATCGCATCCTGGAGCGTTAGGGATAATGCTGATGAGGGTTCTTAAAGTAGCTATTTTGCTCCGAAAACCTACCTTTATTTTGCAAATATAGCCTCAAATTCTCGTTAGGTTTTTGGAACACTTGGAATTTTTAAAATCAACAATTTTGCTGCGGAAATTACTCCAGTTTTGCTCATTTTAGCCTCATATTTGAATTTAATTTCTGCAACACCTCTTTAATTTTGCTTGATATAATACACCAACTATGTACATGCTTGAAAAAGATTATGCTGGTAAAATTGCCGCTGCACTTGCCAGCTCGTATTATAGGGAATGGATTGATTACTTTGAAAAAGTATTAAGAGCAACTAGAAGTAAACGTCATAACAATAAGGATACCTTGCTTGCTATTCAACTAAGGCTAGCTCGAATTGAAACTCAGTTATGGGATTTATTGAGGGAGGGACGAGAAAAAGCAAAAATGCTTCATGCAAAACTCTCTTTAACTCCTCAGGAAGAAAAAGAATTGCGTGGAACTGAGGAACACATTCTTATTCATGAACAGCTTATTCGTATTTCACGTACTATTTGTGATGGTATTGCATGGCGGAATTTAGATTATAATCGCGCATTTCTCACATCATCAGCAAGAGCATTTGGTACAGGAAGAGTTGATGTTAATAGTAAAGAATTTAGGAGTGAATTTGAATGGGCATATAGGATTTCTAAGGGATTGGGTAGTATAGTCCTGATTAATGACCTTACTCGTTTTCTCAAAGTAGGAGACCTTACAGAAATTAACCATGACTTTGCCTTTATTCACGAAATCAAAAAGTATGGTAAAGACGTAAAAAACATGTTCACTCTTAAAAATGTGAAAGGGAAAGCGAAAATTAGCAGTCAGGCTAAAAGGCTTCTTGAGCTGCAGAGGATTGCTCTTGCTGGTGGAGCAAAAATATCAGGTAATGATGTGGGGACACGAAAAATTGACTTAGAGTTAAAAACGCATTTTGATAAAATCAAAAAATTAATACGCCGCTCAGAGAAAGAAATGATTGTTTCGGAAAACTTTGAAGCTTGCGTCACTTTTGAAGTAACAAATTTTAAGACAATAGCTGAGAGAAAAGCAAGCCTTGAGGAATTAAAACAGTTATCTCCAAAGGTTAAAACGGATGACCTTTTACTTACTCACAGCAATTGGGACTCCTTTTACAACGACGAGCAGGGGAACTTTTTGAGAGGAGCTCCTCCGTATTCAATATATCCTTTTTCAGCAAAGGATTGCCTCAACCTCATGTCCGGTTATTATTTGGTCAAATGCACGTTAAACGTTACCAAGCTAAAGCAAATTCTGAAAGAAAATAACTGGGAAATTGATGAGAGGACAGAAGCAGATTTGGATATACAAATCGCAGCATTTGAGAGAAGCAAGGATACGATGTTTACAGTTAAAGAAAGCTTGTATGCACATGTTCCGGAAGATGGTGGATTATTTACCATCAGAAGAGGACCATTTAGTGTCCACTTGGATGCAATGCTATATTGTCGCTTAACGATGGAATATTTAACTATACAGAGCTTTTTGAATATTCTCGAGGAAATGTACAAAGTTGCTGCGAAGAGACAAAAAGATGATGCCTATTTCCCTAGATTTAAAAATGAAAGCGATATATGGAATTAGTACACGTCTGCTATTTCTTCCATTTATGAACAGTTTTTAGTATCGCTTCGTTTGCTTCCCTACCATCTTTCTGTAAAGTGGTGACAAACTCAACCTCTTCGCTGGTAAGGTTCGTTTTGCCATGATGACGACTGGCGCAAACCTGCCAAGTTGAAATGAGTTTGTTCATAAGCTCTCCTGTTTTTTTGTCTTCTCCCATTACTTTTTCTGCTACGTAATACAAGTGTTCTATGCTTCTTGGAAACCTTGTGTAACTTGTAGAGCTGCCTTCCACACAGATAGCAATCACCTGTTCTGCTAAAGCCTTTCTGTCTTTATAATTTTCGTTTGAGCGCTCAATTCGGTTTTGAGCAACCATTTCCCCAAGTTTGAAAATAAATCCAACTAGAGCAGTCCCTACGGCAGAACCGAAAAAGACTTGAATATAGACTGGTAAGTCAGATAGCCAACTCATGAAGTTTATTTATTATTCTAATGATGATAGATAATCAGAAACATCTGCTTCAAACTGACGAACCAAATCCATAGAATAAATAACACCTAAACTCTCGCTTTCATCTGAGCTCACGAGTGAGGGAACACCAAGCATACAACCATCTTTGTCTACAGCGAGTCCTCCTGAATTCCCATGACTGATTTTAGCCGATGTAACTATCAAACCTT
>CAZMGC010000068.1:0-3145 GCA_964565795.1 uncultured Gammaproteobacteria bacterium | reverse complement strand
TTTTACCCGCCTCACTTTCTCTCCATTTATAATAGTCACTCCTCTTTACGCCTGTAAATATTCCCATGTTTCCTTCTCTCAACTCTTTAGTGTAGAAAACTTTAATCTTATTTAAGGCCAAATAAGGTTTTAGCGTATCTCTTGCCCTGTTTAAATCAGAACAATACGCAATATCGATTTTTTCCTTAAGCAATCTATGCGCCAATCTCTTGGACTCCTTTTTTCCAGTGTTTGAGAGCTTGCCATGATTATGCCCCTGAAATATCTTGGCCCTATTTTCAACCGTTTCAGCGTGCCTGACGATTATTAACTTCATTTTATTACCTCAATATCCCTTAGAAAGATAATAAATATTTCCAAATCTTATTTGTTTCTTATTAAGCTGGTTTTTAAGGCCACTTCTCGAAATGAACGCGATTCCACATAATATCCACAATATTGTACCTTATTTTCTCGCGTAATTCGTGAGTATTGGCCCATCTAGCATAGGCCTGCCACCCTTGATAACTTTCTATCAATTCCCTGAAGTCTTTTTTCTTTTGTTTAAACAATTTAACCTTGCGTTGCATCTTACGAATATTTCTTTTTCGTAATAATCTAAAATGCGCAAAATTTCTAAAACCAACAAAATCTACTCCCTTAGATAAGGGAATAACGCGCGATTTATCGGGATGTAAGTCAATTCTTAACCTCTCTTTCAAAAAGATACGAATATCTTGCTTCCATTTTTCTAGTTGTTCTTCATTTTCATGAAGTATTACAAAGTCATCGACATAACGTATATAGGGTTTAACCCTCAGCCTTTGTTTAACGAACTGATCCAGTTCATTTAAATAAATATTCGCAAAGAATTGGGACGTGTAGTTGCCCAAAGGCATTCCTTTTTCTTGGGTAAAGGTCGCTCGCCCCCCCCCCCAATTGACGTTGCGGCGCGTATTATTGAGAATCTGCTTTATGAGCCAAAGTACATCATGATCTTTTATTTTTCTAGCAATAATGCCCAGCAAGATAGAATGATTGACTTCATCAAAGTAATGTCTTATATCTGCCTTTAGACAGTATCCCTTGATATGATTCCTATCGCCAAACCAATTAGGCACGTTTTTACAATTGCGAGAGACTTTGCGCACGAATTTTTCAAATCGCTTTAGCGCAAAGAGTGTACCCTTCCCGATTCTACCTGCGCAGGAATCATAAATAAATTGTTTCTCAAAAATAGGTCGTAATAAACTAATCAGAGCATGATGTACGACACGATCCCGAAAATGTGATTTTGAAATGGTTCTTGTCTTAGGATCGCGTAAAATGAAGCTAATTAACGGCAAAGGTTTGTACGTTTTGCTCGTTAATTCAGTATGCAGTGCCAACAAATTCTTATGAATATCTCGATCGAACTCAATAACATTAGGCTGCTGGGTCTTGCCCTTTCGAGCATTTCTCCATGCACTAGTGAGGTTGCCCATCGAACACAGTCGAGGATACAAATTAGTATATGTCTCCATGTGAATATTAAGCCTCGGTCTAAGGTCATTCCGCGAACCCTGTTGTCGTTATGCAAGTTCCTGTTGTTGCCATTGAGGTCAGACTGGTTGTCATCGTCAAGCCTGTGGAACCACAACACAGGGTAGCCTTTGTACCTATTTCTCACCACAGCTTCAGGGTTCGCCTTCTAGACGGCATACTGGCTGTCGCTGTTGTATTGTACTACACGTTTCCGTGATTAATACAAAGACGTGTGGCCTCTTACTCTCTGTTTCCCAGAGCGACCGAGGCACTATATCGTTAGATTTGACATTTTTAACCATTGTTGTATATTTTTGCTTATATCGTAAGCTATGATTCTTTCAGAAAGAAATAAATATCAATAAGGTGCTTTTTTCATATGGAAAATCAGGTGAACTTTTGGTCTATTGAGAGCAGGCTGTATCCCCTAATAGATGCTCGTTTTATGAGGGATCAAACTTCGCTAAAAAACGCTAGATTTTATTTGGGGGCAGGGCAAGTCTTTGAGATATCACTTTCTTCGAAAACTGGCTTCCCCATAGCCATTAATCAACCGTTTAGCACAGCCGCCATTGACTGTAAAATGTATTTTAGAAGCGGGACACAGAATTGGTTCGGAGTCGATAATCAGGCAAATCATGGACAGTTACATATGCATCTGGCTAGTGGAACAAGAACATGGAAGGAATCCATAAATTTACCGGAACAGATTACTCTAGCACAATTAATCTCGAATGTATTTGAGAAGGCTCAAGAAATCGTGCAATGGAAATTTGAAGGAATAAATGTAATTAGTGGGGCCGGATTTGTTGGTTGTGCTTAGAGAATTAATTCTTAACAGGAAGGCCTTGTACGAACTCAAGAACTCTTTCTAATTCAGAGTTAGCAATGTTTCCACTGCGAACTCCTTTAAGCGTAGTTACGTAACCAGCAATCGTTTCAGCATCATAACCGAGTTCGCTTTTTCCTGCTACTTCTGTTATGTCGCGCGCGCCGGCTTCGCCGGAACTAGAACGCACCCCGCGAACCCAGTTGCCGTAAAGCAAGTTCCAGCCGCTGCCAAAGAGGCCAGACTGGCCGTCAACGCCAAGCCAGTGGAACCACAACTGTCTTAGGAACGGCATTTCGGATTTGTCTACACCGCTCTTATCCGCAAACCAAACAGGCATTTGTTTAATACCGCTTGATGCTAAAAATCGCCCATAGTCAGCAGCTACATCTTTGAATAGGAATTGGGTAACTTCATCATCGCCGAATCGGTTAGTGGGGATCGTGTAGTCTTTTGCCTTTCCAAATCTTAGAACGCGTCTTTCAGCAAGCGGTTTAGATGCGTCTTCTTCAGCTTGTGAAACAAATCCTTTCGCCATTGCATCATCTAGATAAAAGTCTTTTCCAGCTCGGTGAGCGTTCGTAGCATCTCGTGCTAATCGAGCTTCGACAAGGGGAGATTCACGAACTAGTAACGGATTCTGTTTAGGGGCATATACAAAGCCTTCCTTTACCCAACTTCCATAGGTTGAAAGAGAATGAGTTGATCCTTTATCCATCCTAGCACGAGCAACATCATATGCACTTGCAAGATTTCCACCACCTGCACGAATAGCTTCAGTAGCTTGGTCAAAAGGAGCATCTACGTAGAGCA
>CAZMGC010000067.1:0-3217 GCA_964565795.1 uncultured Gammaproteobacteria bacterium | reverse complement strand
TAAAGTCCCCTCTTCATGTCTGTTACCTATTTCCCGAGCAATATTAATTGCTTTCTCATAACAATTAGCAGCTTTCTTATACTCAGCTAATGAATCAAAAGCATTCCCAAGAGATTCCAAAGCACGCATTTCTAACTCTTTATTCTTCAATTGACTAACAGTATCTAAAACTTCGGTCAGTATAGTGACAGCTTCTCTGTAAAAACCTGTATCAATAAGCATGTTTGCTATGCTTGTAAACGTATATACTCGAATTGTAGGAATTTCTTCTTTTTTTGCTAAGCTTATAGCTTTTAAATAATTTTCTTTCGCCAGATCATATTGACTAAGTTCGTTATAGGTATTCGCAAGTGCAATATAAACTGGCGATAAAGGAGCTTGTTTAATCAATTCAACTAGAAAATTAAGAGCATCTTTATAATTCCGTTGAGAATATGCTTGCATAGCTAACGCATATTGGCTTAACAAATTCTCCTTCTCTGTTAAACTCAATTGACTCTTTTTGTTACTCTCGTCCAGTGCGTTGTCAACCTCCTTGACTGATGGAGTCAAATTAGCTTCGAGTGTATCAATTCTCTGGATCACCAAACTATTTCCCTGTTGAATTACATCCTGCAAGCGTTTTACATCATCTCGAAGAGTTCTGATTTGATTCTCTGAGTCTTTACTTTGAATAAAGTTACCCGCCCATTGGAATATTGAACTGAATACACATAAAATTATGATTATGATGAATATTATATGTTTTTTACCGTCACCTAAACAAAAGAAGGAGTACTTTAGTCTTATAGTTTGGTTGAATGTAATGCCAATATAAATAGACAATAAGGTATAAATTGCAGAACAAATATAAGATAATACATGGAAAAATTGGGCTAACCACATATGACTCTTAAAAATTCTCCACTATAAAAAGGGAGCACAAATATACTTGGACGGGTTGAAATAAGCACATTTACATGCACAGATCCATTTACTCCACAGGATTTAATTAAATAGGGCGCTGTCCCTTATTTATTAACCGCGCTTTAATCATGTTTTGAAAACAAATTCTCAACAGATATTGGTAAATCTTGTTTTTTGGGTACATCCATAATGCCTTGTATCTTCTGTCTTTTTGCTAAAGTTTCACGATATTCTCTAGCTTCCGCAAGTTTTGTTAATTTAAAATCTAGCTTCTCAGCTTCTGTCCATTGTGCAATTTCATCATATGAAACATTAAAGAATTCCTTGCGATAATTTGACATATTTACCCGCTTGTCATCAAATTTACCATGAAACTTTCTCTCAAGTTCAGGCACATTCTCTGAATATATCATGCCATGAATATCAAAAGAAAACGGAACAGAAGCATCGCTTAACTCTTTTATTCTATCCAATGGGTCAAGTCTTCTAGTCATGCCAATTTTAAACACATTCTCTCCGAATGATCCAATGTTTGAAATAATATATACATGTCCTGACTTTGTTAACTGAGCTTGAGAGATTGCACGTTCTTTCATCTCTTGGGCTGTCTTTAACTTGCTCTCAAGAGAAGCTATCTCATCTTTTAATGCACCCATCTCACCTTCCTTAGCTTTTAACATTTCTTCCCTAGCTTTTGTTAAAGCCCTTTGGTACCTCTTTTCCTCTGCTTCTGCTTCTTCTTTCGCCTTTTCAATCTCTCTTCTCGCCTTTTCTTCTTCTCTCATCTCTTCTTGAATTTGCTTTTGTTCATCCTTCTCTTCTTTAATTTTTTCTTGATATTCAAAAGCCAATCTCAACTCCTGTAACTTTAACTCCAAATATTGGTTTGTTAAATAAACCTTATTAACCACTCCAGATTTATTTATCTGCTCAAAAGCCTTCTTAATTCTTTCTTCCATCTTTGTAATATTATCCCATCTAATTTTAGCCAAGGACGCGTCACACTCACCATTAAAAGCACGTAACATTAATTTTTGGGCCTGCTGGCTTAATTTTCTACCCTCCACCTTACTTCCACCAACCATCCATTCAACATCACACTTTGCAGCATCACCTGAACGAATTACATCTTTTTCTTTCTCTCGCAATGCTTCTAAATTACTTCGATATATATCAGACGTTTCAAAATCAAAATGAGGTTTATAAACCCCCATTTCCATCATATCTACAGATTCTTCTAGAACAGCTATTTCCTTTTGCAATTTATCATAAATTGCATGTGCGTTACTATAATCAAGTGTGAGCTTCTCCTTCTTAACAAGAAACTCCTGATTCATTTTGTCGCGCTCAGAAATTAAAACATCAATATTTTTCTTAACTTTGCTGCATTCTGAATCAAAATCAATAATAGAAGCATATTTCTTCCTAAGTCCATAGTTTCGCAACCAAGAGATGACTAACAAAGATACGAGCAATATTATTATGGCACTCACCTCAAAATAAAATATTGGAGTTAACCCTGTCATAACACCTCCTCAAAAAAATAGGGGACAGCGCCCTATTTTATTTGTTAAGAAACCTCTGCCCTCTGCTCAATGTAGCACACTACACTCTTCTTCAACTGTCTTTAGTGCGGCAAAAACTATCATTATTACAACCTGCCTTTTGGGAAGGATCTGAAACAATCTCTGTATTTTAAAAATGTTTCTGCGTAAATGCTCGCCCTGAACCAGACTTAAGATACATTTCGAAAGCCCTTGCCTTCTGCTCATCCTCAAAAGCAAAATAATTTATCAACTTCCATGGCTTATATTTTGACGTGTGGGGTGATTGACCCTTATTGTGATATTCAAGGCGCTTGGTGATGTCAGACGTGTAACCGGTATATCTTTGCTCGGGTTGTTCAATGGATTGCAGGCGGTAGACGTAGTGCATAAGATTTTGGGTAAGATTAGTCCTCCTACGCTTGCAGCAAGCTCCGGCGGACCGGCGAAGCCAGCCGTAGCTGTGTCCGCCTTCGCTCCTTTGGAGCTTCGGCGGACAGCCTCCGCTATTTTAATTCTGACAGCGAAGGCTGGTGGAGGTGCCGGGGATCGAACCCGGGTCCTTGAGTTTCTAAGGAGAGACATCTACATGCGTAGTCTGTTTATTTGATCATCGCTCTATGTCTTCCAGCAGACAGGACCAGCATAGAGCCAGCCATCTAAGTTCTCATCAACCCAGCGACGGCACCTGGATCGACCAGCCTGCTTTCGGCTGTTTATCCTGGTAGCAGGCGTTCCAGGTAAACAGGCTAAGCTACTTGAGCTTA
>CAZMGC010000066.1:0-3336 GCA_964565795.1 uncultured Gammaproteobacteria bacterium | reverse complement strand
CTTCTTCCAACTGCTCTTGTGTAATCTCACCTGCTTGTAATCTACGTTCAATTTCCGAATTTATTAATGCGACATTTCTCGCAATAAAATCCGGAGGGCCCATTACACCACAAGGGAGAGGGTGCTGAGTACTGACAGGGTCCGCTGTTAGAGACCAAAGTAAAAAGCAAAGTTCATCCAAACTATCTTTCAGAATTTCTTCACTACTTAGAAGCTCCTGAGAAGCCATTCCATCTCTTGGTGCGAGCATCCACTGATATGTAGTCATACGCTAGACTCCTTATGGGTTTATGAATATTTTTAGATGACCTAAAATTGAGATGCCAGCAGAGCGTTAGTAGCTAGTGCAATGGATACTAATCCGTTATACCAAATGCAATCTTTAGTATACGCAATACCCTGCGGATTCGCCCTAACCTTAAATACCGCTGTTATCGAAAAGAAACCAAACACTCCTGCAAACATAGCGCCAGTTAAAATAGTTTGCCATTTTGTTAGAACCCTAGCATAGATCCATATCATCTGCTGAAACGTCAAATACAACCAGATTGAGATAAGTAACCAGCTCCTATGACTCCTGTTCGTGAAATGAAAAAATTTCGGAATGCTTGTACTTTTTGCCTGCTCACTTTCTTTGAGTGGCGCCAGAAAATAAGCCAATAAACCGGTAAGAATCAAGCTCCATTGAACGATCTGAAGCGACTTAATTAAACAATACATATTCATTCCCCCATGAGTATAGAAATAATACAAAGATAGTATTATACAAAATTCATACTATATTGTAAATAGCCTATTCGCTCAAAAATGAGAGGGGCATGATGAGTGCGAATGGGGCGAACAGGAGGGTGAAACCTAAGTATTTTTTGTATTTTAAGTCGAAATCCTTGGTTAAATTATTGGCTATTCTTAATCAAATCCCCATAATACTCGAGGCGCTTTAAAGCGATTAGACATTCTCGTTTGTCTGATTCATTTTTCAAACCCTCAACGGACTTTTTTAATTCATCTGGATTGAAATTCTGATAGGTATCTAGATACGCGTTTACTTCGTCTACATAACTAACTGTACCATCTGCATTAAATGTAAAATTTAATGCTCCATCTGCGGTATCTAACGCTACCCCTAATCTATTTAATTTTTCTGTAGCTGAAATATAAGAATCTGTTTCAAAAATTCTTTTATTGTACTCTCTGAATTCCTCATATAATTGCTTCCTAGTCTTCTCTGACCAATCATACTTTTCTTCATTCCATTCATTGGCTTCTGTTAGCCTTTTAGCCTCTTTCGAGTACTCATCTTTCTTCTGTGAAAGAATTTTGTGTTCTGGGTCTGTTTGGATTAGTTTTTCGGTTCTAACCAGTTTTTGCTCTTTTTCCCCCTCCCCTAACTCCAATTTTCTAACATCGGGTATAAACCCTTTGGTCAATTTCGACAAAATAAATTGCAAATAATAATTAGCAGCTCTTCTGTTGAACTGCTCTTGCCCTTTAACTTCAAACTTAGACACTTTCTCTACCAACCCATCGTTACTACCCTTAAACACCTCCCAATTGTTCCCCTCCCCTATTCGCTCACCTCTGTTCATATATTTTCCTCAATACTTTATTTAATTGAAAGTTTTTCTAATAAATATGGTTTTTCTTTTAAAATTTTATACTTAATTCCTAGTGCATCTAAAAATTTTAAGTCTGGGTAAGCATCGGTAAGTAAAAATTTCCCTTTAGGTTTTAGAACTCTTAATACCTCAGTAACAAAACTTTCAATGTCTTCCTTACTTCTTAAATGTCCAGCTACGGCTATTTCGTAGACGAGATCGAATGAATTATCTGCGAAAGGCATATTTCTAAGATCGCCTTCTTTAAGATCCACATCTTCTGTTTGAGAATCGTAAATTTCCATATTGATACCTGATGCTAAAACTTTATCTTTGTATTTATTTTTTAAATCACGAATCGCATTTGCTTCAGGCCCACAACCTGCATCTAATATACTTATTGGCTCACCTTGGTTTTCAGAATTATACCTCTCAATAATTTCAACAATAATAGCTTGACAGTCTTTTGGGAAATCCTCAAAACCTCGATTACTACGAGCCTCAAATTTCCTATGAAAAAGTTGCCAAAAAAACTTTTCTTCTTCTGGAGACATTTTTTTCTTCCATTCGGCTATCTTTTCCATGTCTAGATACCAGGATCCTATAAATTCTACAAATTCTAGCAGCCATTCAGGATCTGAAATTAATTTTGACTTTAGACTCTCTGGAAATGTAATCTCTCTGGATTTAAAGAAATCAGGCAATAATGACCAATAGACATTCAAAACAACCTCCTTGTCCGCTTTGCTTAAAAGATGATTCTCCATAAGTATTCTAACTTTCTCACGAGATACGTCTAAAAAGTTTAAGACTAACCTACCTCGCTTTGTTCCGACATCCTCCGTAAGTATTTTACGTACATATTCTTCGTCTATTAATTTCTTATTTGGTTTGCCATCCAAAAACTTGAATTCCGCTTCCCCATCTGGAATCTTCCCGACTTCTATTTGTGACATACTTTAAATTTAAATGCTTTTTTGAAAATCTACTTCTATTATACTGTGAATTAGTCAATAGAAAAATCCGAAATATTCATATACAGCACAAGTACTCCTTAAAGCAAAAATAAAAAAACTATTTCTCGGACTAAGAAATAGTTGTAAAAGTGGTGATGAAGTCCACTCCGTATATTTTAGAAACTGTTTCCCCATTGACTTTTTCAAAGACGAAACTGACAGAGGCACGACTTTGTAATTCTACGCGCACGAAAGTCAGCTCACCTGGAACATCCAATGCGCAATCGTTTACCACAGCAGAGACGATTGCTTCAGATGCAAGCAATGCTTTGTGACCCTCATAGGCTTCTTGGAAACTTTTATAATCTGTGGGAAGCGTAAAACCACTTACCCAAAGATCTTCTGGGTCTACACGCCTGTACAAAACTACCCTTTGTGCTACAAGCATAATACTCCTCCATAAATCTGGATTTGAAATTGAATTTAAATTTAATTATACCATAAAATTATTTTTTGCAAAATCCAATGTTAGTATTGCTTAAAGGGGGCATGACTCTATACGAAAGGCAGTCAAAGGGTCATGCCCCCTTTATTCTTCTTAGCCTAGAAAGCTGGAGTAGAGTTACCAAGCTAAAAACTATCCGCTAAGTGGCGGATTTTTAACTACTTTGGAAAGGAGGCGACTCCCATGTTATCTCTTTTCTCTTACTCTAAGATAATACTTTTAAGAAATAGTTTCTCAATCTAAGTTATTCCTGCAGGCATTGGCGATTTTTCTCTTT
>CAZMGC010000065.1:0-3460 GCA_964565795.1 uncultured Gammaproteobacteria bacterium | reverse complement strand
GTTTGTATTTATTATTGGTATATTTCTGTATAATTTCCTTATGCCTGTGTATATCTGGGGGTTCGGCTTATCTTTATAAAGGGTTTTTGTCTTGGGGTGTTCTTAGACTAGCGGCTAGAACAAGTGAGCCTGTAGAAACTGCTAAAATGCTTTCAGACAACAATGTCAAGAATAGTGTGGCGATGGCTCATAGGAAGATAGAAGAGAGAAAAAACCCTAATGCTTCTCCAGTACCATCTAAGCCAAAGATTAAATTGAAATGGAATAAGGGATTGGAGAAGTATGATATTGAATTAGATGATAATGATTTTGGATTAATTAATTGGGGAGATGTGGGTAAGAGGTTGAATGCTTATTTGATTAGTATTTGGGAGGAAGAGAGTGGAGTTGTATTAACAAATAAGGGTGAATGAGTAGAAAATGTTTCCTAGGAAACAAATTGAGATGATAAAAGATATTTTGTTAAAGGTAACTATACCCTAATAACAGGTAGAAAGGATAAATATGAGAGATAAAATAAAAGAGTTTATAAAAGACAAGCCACATTTAATTATGGGAGAGAGGTAGGGAGAAAGGAAGTTATTGAGGAAATGAATAAGGGTGCTGAGAAAACTAAGAAAAATGGAAAAAGAGCATAGGCCAGCTTTTATTGCAAAGACTCTCAAGTTTGGGAATTTTATTTATGATGAGGAGAGGGATTTAATTATTGCGACTTTGAATGATAAGGATGGTAATATCACTGGAAGAATTGAGTTAAATAAAACTTACTCGTATGCACTCTTGAGATTTATAGTTAGGATATCTCAGAGGAATTGGTTTAGAAGAAAGGCGGTGATTAAGAAATGAATATTGATTACAATGGACAGAAAGTGTCAGGAAAAAGGTTTGGAAGAGCTATAGGTTTTTGGGTAGCGGTCTTATTTGTTCTGGTTGGTTTTTTCTGGATGATTGAAACTGTTGAGGCTGGAAGTGTAAAGGTTGTTAAGAGATTTGGGGGAGTTACTGGAAGAGTGCTGGAGCCTGGATTTCATTTGATTGTTCCATTTGTTGATGGAACGGTTGAGTATAATACAAAGCAGGTTTCTTACGAAACTGCTGATGAGGTAGAGCAACAATCTTCTCAAGCTGATTTTAAAGACTTTCCAGTTGAGACAACTTCAACGGAAGGGAATAAGGTTAGAGTAGAGTACACAATTAGATTTTCAGTTAGTGCAGGAAGAGCTAGTGAAATAGCACAAAATATTGGCGGGCAGAATGCGATTGTTGAGAATGTGATTAAACTTAATTCTCGTGTTGTAGTCCGAAACATAGTAAGGAATTATCAAGCTGAAGAGCTTTATACAGGACAGGCGATAGTTAAAGTTCAGGAGGAAGTATTTGCGCAGTTGCAACCTGAATTTGAAGCTAAGGGGATTATATTGGATTACATTGGTATAAGAGATGTTGATTTTGATGAGCAGTATGCACAGGCTATTGAAGATAAGCAGGTAGCGGAAGTTCAAGTACAGACTGAGACAAATAAAGCTAATCAGGCTGAAGAGAGAAAGAGAGCCACGATTGCTGATGCGGAGGCACAAGCTGAAGCACAGCGACTCCAGAGAGAGACTTTGGATACTAATGTGTTGAGAAAGTTGGAATTGGAGATAGCATTAAAGAATGCTGAGGCTTTAAAGATTAGTGCTGAGAAAGGTCAGAAGATTGTACCTGATTTCGTATCTGGTGGGGATGCAAGTAACTTCTTGTATCAACTGCCTACTACAAGTCAGTAAAATCTATCCCTAGTTCACAGTTATGAGATGTGGATTAGGATATGGAATTCACTAATGACATGATAAAGATGGCTGGAGTTGGGATAGCTATTATTTTGGTTGTTTTAATATTTATTGGTGGTAAGTATGAAGAGATTGAGGGTGGCTGGGGTGAGATATGTAATAAATGTGGAAGGAGATTGAAATGAAAATAGAAAAACTAAATTTGAAACCTAAGAAAATGAAAAAAGTAAATCGAAAAAAACTACACGAATTGCTAGACGCTGTCCTTGATATACAAGAAACAAAAGGATTAGTTGCTTGGTTTGATCTAGCAGGACATGTTGATTGGGTTGGTGTAAGAACAGCTCTAAAAGAAGACTGCTCGGAAAAAATATGCAGTTATGACTTCGTAAACATTTACGGAGACGACGAGATGTTTGATAAAACGATAAGAGAATATAGAGAAAATTCAAACGATAAAGAGTTTCGTAGAAAGAAAAAAGAGGAGTTAGAGGAAAAAGAAAAAGCTCAACTTGAAAAACTAAAGGCTAAATACGAAAAATGAAACCTAAAACAAAAAATGAGCAAATACAAAAAAAACAAACAGAATTAAGAGAAAGTTTTCGTGCAAGATGCATGGAAAGCATGGACGAAGACAAACTCTGGGACTGGATACAATCCAAACTCCAAGAGAGGGAGGAGGAAGGGATTGAGGAGATTATCTGGCAATTAAAACAAGTGATGAATACTGGTAAAGATTTGGATATACCTAAATACATCTTGATGTTACAAGACAAATTTCTAACGTTTAAAAAATAACATGAAAGAAGAATTGACCAAAGAGGATAAGCAAGCAGATAAACCAAGGTGGTATCTAACCTCTGTCCCTAAAGGAAGCAGGCATTTTGGTTTTTGGATTGGTGTAGTTCCACAAATGGGTGGAGAACTGGTTTTTAATTGCTACTTGTATTTTATCCATTTTGGATATGCTTGGTAGTTAATTACGAACATGAAAACTAACACAAAAGAGCGAGAGGAGATAAAACTAGAGTTAGACGATATTTTTGAAGAAATGGAGTCTTATGTTGAGACTGGCTCTAATAAACTTTACGCAGATGAGTTGTTTGATAGAGTTTGGAACTGGATAGAAAAAACCATCCAAACTGTGAGGGAAGAGACATTAGAAGAAGTTAAAAAAGAGTTGCCACCAAGAGAGGATGGTAGAACTGGATACGATGAAGTGGCATATGGTATCAAATACGGTTGGAATGATTACAGGGCAAAAGTTATGTATGTTTTAGAAAAACTCAAAGACCAAAAGGAAACTTAGATGAGAGAGATAAAATTTAGAGCTTGGGACAAATTACATAAAAAGATGCTAACTGAAATCGAAGTCATGCGCTTTGATAGTAGCGAATCCGGTGTAGAGCAGGTTTACGGATACAACCCATCAAAAGAAGCGACTAGCGACGCTAATTGGGTTGCCCTTGATCGCCTCGTTGTAATGCAATACACAGGCCTCAAGGATAAAAACGGGAAAGAGATATATGAGGGGGACGTTATTAAATTTAAGACAAAAAGCGAGGGTGTATGTGTTGAGGAGGTATTTTGGAGCGATTATCTTTTTGGTTGGGCGCATACATATTCAGACAGACCTAGCAAGCAATTTTGGAATAGTGAACACATCCCAATTGAAGTAATAGGCAATG
>CAZMGC010000064.1:0-3620 GCA_964565795.1 uncultured Gammaproteobacteria bacterium | reverse complement strand
ACAATGAGAAAGATTGCAGATTGAAACAGAATCTGGCTTATTATCTTCCCGGCATTAATTACTTCACAGCTTTCTTTAGAGTTTTCCCAGGAGTAAAACCAGGCGCACGGCGTGCAGGAAGTGTAATTTTTTCCCCAGTCTTAGGATTTCTTCCAGGTCTTTCAGATCTATTTCTTATACTAAATGTACCGAAGCCAGTAATTACCACCTTCTCTCCTCTTTTTAAGGAATCTCTAATTCCATTTAACATAGCAGTTACTGAATCATTTGCAGCTTTATTTGTAAGATTTGCTTTTTTAGCAACTACTACTATTAAGTCTTTTTTAGTCAAAGATAATCACCTACCTCTCATGTCAGTATTTAAACAAAAACAATGATTAGACTAACAATACAGTCTTTTCGAAGATGCTGTCAAGAGGGATGAAATTTACTCATTTCCGGAGACTGCACGGAATTCACGAATTGCTGTAACTTTTACTTCTCCAGGAATTGCGAGAGAACGACTCACTTCTTCACGAATTTTGTCAGCAATTAGAGTAGTTTGTGCATCATCTAATTTTCCTGGATTAATAATTACTCGGAGCTCTCTCCCGGCTTCAAAAGCATATGCATCCTCAACTCCATCATATTTTTTAGCAATGTCTTCCATTTCAGAAAGTCTAACTCCATACTCTTCTACATCCTCATAGCGAGCTCCCGGTCTTGCTCCTGAAATCTGATCTGCAACGTGTACTATTACTGATTCGACTGAGGAAAATGGAATATCTTCGTGGTGCTGAGCAACACAATCAATGATTGGCTGAGGTATTCCATGCTTCTTAAGTAGATCAACTCCAAGCTTTACGTGACTTCCTTCTCCCGGAACCACTTTTCCAATGTCGTGAAGCATACAAGCGATGCGCACGATATTTACATCTGCGCCAACTTCTTCAGCTATATGAGTTCCAATCTTTGCAGTCTCAAGTAAATGGAGAGTTAAATTCTGGCCGTATGAAGTTCTGAATTTTGCTCTACCCAAAACTCCAATTAGCTCAGCTGGAAGATTAAATACTCCGACTTCATGAGAAAGCTTTTCTCCTTCCTCAAACATCACTTTTTCTACTTCTTTTTTTGTTTCCTCTACGATCTCTTCTATTCTAAAAGGCTGAACCCTAGTATCTTTTATAAGTTTTTCAAGCGACCTACGAGCAATCTCGCGTCTTACCTGATCAAAAGATGACAAGCGAATAACGCCTTCTTCATCCAGATCTACGTCTACTCCAGTAGCTTGCTCAAATGCCCTAATATTTCTTCCTTCTTTTCCAATTATTCTCCCTTTTATTTCTTCATCGGGAATTCTAACAATACTTACTGTGTATTCAGGAATGTAACTAACTGCACCGTGTCGCATAGATTCAACTACTATTTCTTGTGCTTTTTTATCTGCGGTTCGCTTCGCTTCTTCTTCTCGTTCTTTAATTATTTTTGCTAAAGTCTGAGCCTCTTTTTCTTCAATTTGCGTGAGCAATTCTTTCTTAGCTTCTTCTGCAGTTAAACTAGAAACTTTCTGGAGTTTATCTATATACTCATCCTTCTTTTTTTGAAGTTCTTTTTTTTCTCGGTCCAAATCCTCTCGATCATTTTCGAGTTTTTCCTGTCTCTCAATAAGTTTTTTTTCTAAAGCTAATAAATCCTGATCTGCCATATAATTACACGAAGAAATTCGGAAGCTAATCCGTGCTTTATGCTGATATCAAATTGAGGTATAAATTAGTTTTCATAATCCTCTTTGACAATTTCTTCTTGTCTAGCTGTAATTATAATACTATTGGCTCAAAAAATCAAAAACAAACAATAGCCTCGCAAGGCCAGGCCTTGCGAGGCTAGTCGAAAACCTTTTTGACTATATCGTAATTAAAACCACGACGAAGTAAAAAGTTCATAACTTTTTCCTGTCTTTTCTTTGGATCTAAATTCCTATAAAAATCTAATTTTTTTGCGGCTAGTTTTTTCGCATTTTCTAAATCTAAATCTTTAGAATCAAACCCCGACAAAACTTCTTCAATAATCTGCTTATTAATCCCTTTCTGGTTTAATTCATATTCAACCACTCTAATGGGCTTTCGTTTAAATTTGCTTCTTTGCTCAAACCAAAACTTTGCAAACTTTTCATCATCAATAAACTTGTATTCCTTAAGCTTAATTATTATGTCCTGGATCATTTTTGCTTGTCCTTCCGGAGCTTTAGCGGCGGAGGATTTTTCTTTAAGATAATCTAAAACTTCTTTTTCAGATCGAGGACGGTACGAAAGATATCTTAGGGTTAAATTATAATAGTGGGCAAAAACAGTAGAGTTATCCATTCAAAGATTCTTCACCATCAGAATCTTCATCATCTTCTACGCCAACTTCGACAGGAGTTCCGTCAGATTTATTTTTTTTCAATATCTCTCCAGTAATTTTATTTGATAAATTTAAATTTTCTTTTAGATATTCTTTTGCCGCTTCTTTTCCCTGACCAAGCATCTCCTCGCCATATCTATAAAATGCACCAGATTTTGAAATAATCCCAAGTTCTACTCCCACATCAATCAATGCTCCAGATTTACTAACTCCGTCTTGCATAACATCGTATTCTGCAATTCTGAATGGAGAAGAAACTTTATTCTTTACAATTTTTACTCTGTGCCTAGAACCAATTACTTTATCTCCATCTTTTAATGTTTCTATCTTGCGTGAATCAAGACGTACTGAAGCATAGAATTTTAAAGCTAAACCTCCGGTAGTTGTCTCTGGATTTCCAAACATCACTCCGATTTTTTGTCTGAGCTGATTCGTAAATACTACTACAGTTTTGGATTTAGAAATTGCTCCAGTTAATTTTCTTAAAGCTTGAGACATAAGCCTTGCATGAAGTCCCATCATCGCATCTCCCATTTCCCCCTCAATCTCTGCGCGTGGTACAAGTGCTGCTACTGAATCAATTACCAGAACGTCAATTCCGCCTGATCTAATCAGACTTTCTGCAATCTCCAAAGCCTGTTCTCCAGTATCTGGCTGTGAGATTAATAGCTCATCAAGCTTTACTCCAATCGTTTGTGCCCATATAGGATCGAGCGCATGCTCTGCATCTACAAAAGCTGCAACCCCTCCAGCCTTTTGCGCTTCAGCGATTAGAGAAAGTGCGAGAGTAGTTTTTCCTGAAGCTTCTGGTCCGTAAATCTCTATAATTCTACCCCTTGGAAGACCACCTACACCAAGCGCTATATCAACAGGTAGTATGCCTGTAGGAATAACTTGTATATCAAGTTTCTGGGAGGCTTCTCCCATGCGCATAATTGATCCTCTCCCATACTGCTTTTCAATTTGTTCCATTGCAAGTCGTACTGCGTCTAGTTTTGCGGATTGTTCTACTTGCTGTCCTGAGGGTACTGAATTCTTTGCGGTCCTTGCCATGTCAAGATAATAGTCTACATTTCAGAAAATTTCAAGAACTGATTTTGTATGAATTCAACTTAACTGTGATAAAATACAATTTATTCTCGTCCAAGTTTAAGATAACGCAAAATCGATGCACGAGGAGTTGCGATTTTGCGAATCAATACAGGGAAAATCGTCGGGAAAAAAACGTTAGGTTTTGT
>CAZMGC010000063.1:0-3658 GCA_964565795.1 uncultured Gammaproteobacteria bacterium | reverse complement strand
TGATTATTGATGCTGCTGACGATGCTGCAATGACTAAATCAGAAAAGGCTTTGCGGCGAAAACTGTTGAAGATTCTCAAACTAGAAGAGGGCGTATCTAATGATGATTTTTAGCCCAATGGCGATTGAGTAATGACAAATTTTCACCAACGTATTATTGAAATTGCTGCCGGAGCTATATCTGAAAAGCCCCGGCAGGATAAGTTTAATCACGCTACTCTTATTTTTAATCAAAAAAGATTAATATCAATAGGGGTCAACAATCAATACAAAACACATACAAAGGCCTATAAAGATTCGCCCGAATGGAGCTTTAAGCATAGCGAGCTATCCTGTATTATTAGATTTAAAAACACTTGTGGAATTGATTTGTCTAAAACTACAGGGTTTAATGTAAGAATAGGAAAATCGGGCAAAGTTTTGCTTTCAAGACCTTGTATCTTGTGCCAAAAATTGATAATTGCTGCCAACTTTAAAAATTTTTACTATACTAATAATCTAGGTTTATTTGAGCAATTCATTTTTCGATAACATATTATTGGCAACCTTAAATCAGGGGGACTATTTCCTTCTGTTTATATTGTGGGCGTTATTGATGGGAATATTTACGGACGATAGTGTGTCATCAGACTAACTCAAACGCCGATAGGTTTTAATTAATTTAGCCTTTTTCTGATGAATTTGGCCCTATATATTTACTCTTTTTTGTCACAAATCCAAGGAACTAATATGTCAATAGTATACGTTAAAGTTACAGCTAATCCAGTAAACAGTCTCGCCAAACAAGGCTTCGGTATCGACATGCAAAATAAGGGACTAAGCCGAGAAGGTAAACGTTACAAGATGCCACGTTCTGTGGAGCGGGCTATTAAGGCTAAAGGGAGGGGCGATTATGTAGAGCCGTTCCGGTTCATTCTGGAAGAACTAAGTAATAACAAAAGCTCTAATTCGGTGAAGGTTGAGGCTAAAATAGGTAAAAAGACATTAAAGAAAGTTGCCGTATTAGATAAGTTTGCTACTAGCACCCATAATAAGCCAGCACCAAAAGTGACGTGGAATATTTTTGAACCTCCTATTAGCCCGCCGCAGGCGAAATATGTGCTAACTGATTCAGTAATCTCTTTCTTCCATGCTGGACAGAGCTATTCAACCTCTAAAAGTAACCCTATGTTCGACACGGTAGTAAAATCTCTTAAGAACGGAGATATGGCTACTGCTGTACAGTTATGTAATATTGCTAGTGCCGTGGATAAAATTAGTGATGGTGTAATTAAGGCGAAAGATGGGGTATTTCAACATAACGATATAGATATTCATGAAAGTGCCAGCGACTGGATTTTGAGGAATATGCATAAGGGAAAGTCGGCCATTCAACCAATTGTAAACTTTTTAGGAAGAGTAAAAGCTAATGAGCATAAAGAGTCAGTTGAGGGATTATGGCGTTTTATTCGAGAATGCGGGCTAATTATTACATCGGAAGGAAAATTCATCTGCTACAAATATACCCGTGACGACATGAAAGATGTCCATTCAGGAACTCTAGATTATAGTTTAGGCAATACAGTAGAGATGAATCGTGAAGATGTGGAATTTAATCCTAACAACGGGTGTGGGAAAGGAATTCACGGAGCGTCAGAGCAGTTTGTCAATGGTCATTCTACTATTATTGAACTCATGATAGACCCAGTAGACGTAGTGAGCGTTCCTTACGACTGTTCGAGTCAAAAATTGAGATGTTGCCGGGCAAAGTCTTGGAAAATTTTGAAACATAAGGGAGTAGAAGTGAGTCAACCTACAAAGCAAGAAGAATTCTTTATTCTAAATTAAGTAACTCCTGAACCAGATTATGAATTAGTTTATAATCGAGGTCACATCCGGCGTATATTATCTATAGACTAGATTTTATATGCTGGAGACCTAAAATGAATGTTGGAGACAGAAAAGGTTGTTGTGTAGTAATAGAAAAAGATGTCTTAGTATTTAAAGGTGGACAAAATAATAAATGTTTAAAACTAAAATGTGATTGTGGAAAGGAAAAATTTTTAACGATTCCCCAATTAGGAAGAGCAGAGTGTAGATTTTGTTCACAAGGTTGTCCATTTCGAAAAAAACCAATAGTATTAACTATAAAAGAAGAGGAATTTTTAGTAAAAAAAGGAGAAAAATTTGGTTGTTGGGAAACAACTGAAGACCCAATTTATGTAGAAAAGCATCATAATGGCTCAAAAAGAGAATATTCTTATAAAACTCAAGTTATTAGATGTAAATGCATTTGTAATAAAGAGAGGTATGTAGAATGCAGGTCTTTACTGGCGGGAGTTAGCAAATGCTGTGGAAGGTGCATCAATAGATTTACTGGATACTACAAAGGAACTCTCTATGACGAAAAAACTGGCAAAAAGAAATGTAATAAATGTCTAAAATTTAAAACAAAAAAATGTTTCTCTGTTAAAAATAGGAATATAGACGGATTAAGATATTCTTGTAAGCTTTGTGAAGCAAAACAATGGCTTAAATTAGAATATAAATTATCTCCAGAAGATTATCAGACTATGTTTGATGCCCAAAATGGAGTTTGTGCTATATGTGGAGAAATAGAAAGAACGAAATTAGGAAAAAAATTAGCAGTAGACCATTGTCATAAAACTGGAAAAATTAGAGGTTTACTATGTTTTAAATGTAATAGAGGACTTGGAATTTTTAAAGATAGTATAGAGTTATTTAATAATGCTATCAAATATTTAGAGACTACCTCTTAGTCTTTTTTCTTAAAGTTTTTAGTATCCGTCTATTTTGGCGGATATTTTCTTATATTGATATTTTCTTTTGTGTCAAGGGCTAAGTAATGAAGCTTTCTGAAACTACTCATACTCTCGAATTAAGTGGAATCGACAAGAAAGATGTTAATCATGCATACATTGAATGTAATTCAGCAATATTAGATGTCCTCTCGAATAAAATCTACAAAAATAAGCTTGGTTCATTAGTAAGAGAAATATTAAGTAATGCAAAAGATGCCTCAATTGAAGCTTCTACTCAAGTTCCCGTAAAAATACATTTGCCGACAATTATCGAGCCATTTTTTGCTATTCAAGATTTTGGCATAGGAATGACAAAAGAAACTATTAAAGATGTTTTCGCTAATTTTGGTAAAAGTAGTAAGACTCATACAAACGATTTAATCGGAATGTACGGCCTGGGTGCCAAAACGGCAGGAATTTATGGGAATCAGTATACAGTTACTTCTACGAAAGGAAAAATCAAATCAGTATTCCAGTTCTTCAAGGATAGTAGCGGAAAGCCTTGTAACGTGATGTTAGACAGTAGTCCTACTGAAGAACCTGATGGTACAGAAATTAAAATTCCAGTTAATAACACGTCAGATTTTAAGAAATTTGAAGAAGAAGTATCCTATTATTGCCGTTGGTTAGATTATCCAGTGGAGCTTAATAAGTCTCTCAATATAGATAAACCTGAATTCGACCATCAAGAAGAGAGCTTTTCATTAACAAAGTGGTCACAAAAAGGTCCAATTATCGTAATCGGAGGCGTGCCTTACTCGGTGAATTTCTATGATTCTAAGGTTCAAAGTTACTATGGAATCGGCGTTCATGGAGTCAAAGAAAATCATATAGTATTACACGGAAAGATTGGGGACG
>CAZMGC010000062.1:0-3677 GCA_964565795.1 uncultured Gammaproteobacteria bacterium | reverse complement strand
TGGGGCGAATGTTTGCGGTTACCCGTGAGCGTATACGTCAGATTGAAGCTAAGGCTCTCCGAAAATTAAGACACCCGTCCCGGGGCAATAAACTTAAGGACTACTTAGAGTAAGCCTTAAGTTTGCGAACCTCGCTGCTGCTTCAGTGTATTACAAAAGTGTCTATACATTTCAGAAGCCCGCTTTATTTAGATTGTGTTTTAGGTAAATTATGGGTATAATTCACCCCTATGTCGTTGGTAGAAAAAGAAATTAAAAAAATTGACCCACGGTATCTTTTAGCGCCTGACATAGACCCTGAGTTTAAAGAGAGCTTTATAAATGCTCCGGGGCATCTCCATTTTCCCACAAGAAACCATTTTGCTTTTCTTGAAAGTGTAGTGGGGATAGATCCTAGGAAAGAGAAAAGTGTAGTAATGAGTCAAGGATTTGAATACTTTTTCACGCAGTCAAATTTAGAGTCCAAATTTGTAGGTGGTCAATATAATAGATACATAGATACTTCAGAGCGTCCCTTAACGGATGAGGAAAAAAAGGGGTTAATTCAGGCTGCAAGCTCTTTAACGGGAATTGCTGTGGAAAAAATTTCATTTGATAGGGCTTACAGTATCCTTTATAAGGAGTTTGCGAACAGAAATACATATAGTATTGACAGGTTCATAAATAATGATAAAAACCTGAGACTTATTGATATACTTTCTTCTGATAAAACAGCTGATGATACAGTAATCTCTGATATGCGGGGGGAGAGAATAAGGAAAATATGTAAAAGCATTTTGACTGAGCGCGAATATCATATTTTAGAATTAAGATTTGCTCTATCTGGTGGGAAACCAAAAACTTTAGAAGAAATAGGGAAAATGGAAGGAGTTACTCGTGAGCGCATTCGTCAGATTCAAGTTAAGGCATTGAAAAAGATAAGGCTACACCCTTTCAGTAGAGAGTTGGAAAATTTTTTAAAAGAGTAAAAAGTTATTTACTTTTATTATTTTCTAACACTCTCAGTTTTACAATTTTTACAATTAATTCATGCGGTAGCGGTTTTTCAAGTGGAAATTTTACTGTACCCTTGCCTCCAATAAAAGGTTTTAGTTCTTTTTTAAATTTTGTAATACCTGATGGTGTAGGGTAGAATCCTATGTGATTTTTGAATCCGCCAAAATGTACCAGATTTCCTCCATTTAATTTAATTGTTGGAATACCATAGGCAATTGTTTCTATACTGTTAGGTGCTGTTTTCTTAATAATACTTCTTATCTCCTCTAGTTTTTCCCGCGTTTCTTCTGGAGAGCTTTTGATGTACTCATCAATATTTTTATAACTATTCATTTAACTCTCAACTACAGCTTTAAAGCCCCCAACAGAGAAGCGGTTCATCTCAAATGGCATGGCAAATTCCTTTACGTCTTTGTATTTTTCACTCATTTCATCCTGCACTTTTTTATTTACCTCATCCCGGTGATTTTTATCCTTAAAAGTAATAAATGAAAACCATACCGTGTCATCTGGTCCTGCATGAGTTAACTCTCTGAATCCTACAGGCATTCCTCCGCCCATGTCTTTTGGTTCAAGGTCATCTCCTACGCACTCAAAATAGGAAAGTGCACCGTGTCTCATCCAAGATTCTTTTCCCTCCTGTGCCATTTTTTTATAATCCTCTACTTTGTCTTTTGGTATTACTAGGACAAATCCATCTACATATGACATATTTTGACCTCCTTTCTTCTATTTGGTATATGCTTCTTCAATTTTTGCAATATTCAGCCGTTTCATAGGCATAAATGCATCCATCACTTTCTGTTTCTGTTCCTTACTTCCTTCTTTTAAGTACTTTGCAAGAATTTTTGGGGCAATCTGCCAGGAGAGACCATATTTATCCTGCACCCATCCGCATTGTTCAGCTTCAGGAATACTAGATAATTTTTCATAGTAATAATCAAGTTCTTCCTGGGTATCACATTCAACTAAAAATGAAACTGCAGGGGTAAATTTAAATTCTGGACCAGCGTTTATTGCAATAAACGCTGTGCCTAAAAGTTCAAATTCAATGGTTAAAATATCTCCTTTTTTGTGTCCAGTAATTTCTTCGTGACCTTCCATGTAGTAATCGGTATGTAAAATTTTGGAGTCTTTGAAAACAGAATGGTAGAAATCCACTGCTTCCTGCGCATTATTGTTAAACCAAAGATTTGGTCTGATTTGTTGCGCCATTTTTTTATTATATCACAGAGCAGTTATTTGATTAATCAAACATTTTGCGTATAGATTCTGGGACATGATAGGTCAAATAGGACAGTTTTTTTGTCTTTATAAAACCTACCATGAGTGGAAGCATAAAAGTTAAGAGATAATAGAGGTATACGTCTAATTTATAGTAACCATCCTCTGGGTGAAACATTTGAATTAGGAAAAAATAGTCAAAAAGAATAGCTATGAGTGTCCAAGTGATAGAAAGGGAAAGATAGTAAGGAAGAGAAGTTGCTTTAATCTTTTTAAATAAGACAAAAAGAATGGCTAAAGTTCCAATTGGGGTAATAATCCATCCAAGAAGACTAGTTGGCACAAACGCAAAGAGCACAATTCCTAAGATATATCCAAAAAGCCAAAGTCCTATTCCCCAGCCTAAAGTGTCTAGCAAGAGCCCTTTTCTCATATGTGAAGTATATCAAATACAAATAAGGAAAGAGTGTACTAGAATATTACTATGTTGGATGAAATAGTTGAAGAGGCGAAAGATTTTTTTGAAGATATTTTTGAGCATTTATTTGAGCAAGAAAGAGAAAAGAATACGATCGCGGTTCATGAAAGAACTAGGCTTGCATATCTTTTTACTGAAAGGGTAGATAGCTTTATAAAAATAATTTTTGGTATATCAATACTATTATCAGCTATTGTTGCCTCAGTATGGGGTTTTGTAGCAGTGGGGGATATGGTTAGGGAATTGGTAAATAGTATATTTGGGCGTATCCTTTTAGGATTTATTGGAGTGTGCTATTTAATTAATGGAGTTTGGCGCTTTTTTCATACAAGAAATTAAATGAATCAAGTGCGGCGGTATAATTAGAGGAGACATTTTTTTACTGCGTTACGCTTTTGGTGGCTGAAGCATGCCAACATTATTACCTTCAGTATCAATAAATGAAACGTATGTTCCGATTCCTGGAATATCCATCTTTTCGCTTTTTATTTCTCCCCCTGCGTTTTTGATAGCATTTATAGATTCGTCAAGATTTTCTACCTGAATTACTATATGAGGTGTTCTAAATCCTTCTTCATCCTTCCAATCAAAAAAACCTCCATTTATTTCTCCTGGATTTTGTGTCATTTGGCGTTCATCAGTTGGAGTAGTACCTGCAAGTACATAGTTTTCCATATCAGCACCTAGTTGATGCATTTGCCATCCAAATGCTTCAGTATAAAACTTGGAAACTCGTTTTTTATCTTTTGCGGGCATTTCAAAATGTACTACCGGCGACTGTTTCATATTTAATTTACTTGCTTCTCCTCTTCCCATGGGGTCATGAGTTGAAAATAATTCCCATCGGGGTCTGCGAGTGTTGCAATCCATGCTCCTCCCATATCATATGGTTCTTTTATGACTGTGGCTCCAAGAGCTCTTATCCGTTCAAATTCTTCCTTCACTTCTGTTGTTTCATAATTCATAATGATTCTTTGAG
>CAZMGC010000061.1:0-3856 GCA_964565795.1 uncultured Gammaproteobacteria bacterium | reverse complement strand
ATCAATATCTAGAAGCATCTCTCCTGTAATTGCTGCCATTCTTGCTTCTGTATAACGCATAGCAGCTGGTGGATCTCCATCCATGCTTCCAAAGTTTCCTTGCCCGTCAATTAGAGGATATCTCATTGAAAAGTCCTGAGCGAGACGAACAAGCGCGTCGTAAATTGCAGTATCTCCATGAGGATGGAATTTTCCCATTACTTCTCCTACGATTTTTGCGCTCTTTGAATATTTAGCGCTGTGGGAAAGATTTAGTTCATCCATAGCGAAGAGAATTCTTCTGTGAACTGGTTTTAATCCATCTCTAACATCTGGAAGTGCGCGAGAGACGATAACAGACATCGCGTAATCCAAATACGCACGTTTCATTTCTTCTGTAATTCCGGTTTGGTGAAGTTTACCTATGTCAGCCATTCGTTATAGTTTGGTTAAATTTTTCGGACAGTTCATATTGAAACTTTTTCTAGGTTTTATACTAGAAATGAGGCAATTAATAATGCAACAATGTTCAACACTTTGATCATTGGGTTAATTGCCGGACCTGCTGTGTCTTTATATGGATCTCCTACTGTGTCACCTGTTACTGCAGCAGCGTGAGCAAAGCTACCTTTTCCTCCGAATTTTCCTTCTTCAATATACTTTTTAGTATTATCCCAAGCTGCTCCTCCGGTAGTCATTGAGATTCCAACGAATAGTCCTGTTACTATGGACCCGATTAATAATCCTCCAAGAGCTTTAGGACCTAATAAAAATCCAACTAAAATAGGTGCAACAACTGGAATAAGAGCTGGAACAATCATCTGTTTGATCGCAGCAGTTGTTACAATATCTACTGCTTTTGCATATTCTGGTTTTTGTTTTCCAGTCATGATTCCTTTAATTTCTTTAAATTGGCGTCTGACTTCATCAACTACTGCAACTGAAGCTTTTCCTACAGCTTCCATAGCGAGCGCTCCAAAGAAATAAGGTAATGCTCCTCCAACGAAGAGTCCGATGATAACTCTTGGATCTGCTAATGTAAATGAAGCTGCTGTAAGATCTCCTCCGAGATGAACTAGTTCTTCAGTGTAGCTTGCGAATAATACCAATGCTGCAAGTCCAGCAGAGCCAATTGCGTAAGCTTTAGTAACAGCTTTTGTAGTATTTCCTACTGCATCCAATGGATCTGTGACATTTCTAACTTTTTCAGGAAGTCCTGACATTTCTACGATTCCCCCAGCATTATCTGTGATTGGTCCAAATGCGTCAATTGCGACTACAATTCCAGTTAGTGAAAGCATAGACATAGCTGCAATCGCGATTCCATAAAGACCTGCTAATTGGTAGGCGACTAGAGTTCCAGCTGAGATAAGAAGAATAGGTAAAAGTGTAGATTTCATACTTACTGCGAGTCCTGCAATAACGTTTGTTCCTGATCCTGTGTTAGAGGCTTCTGCAATTACTCTAACAGGGGAAAACTTTTTAGAAGTATAAAATTCTGTGATAGCTACCATTCCAATTGTAATTACGAGTCCTACTATTGAAGAAATAAATAGAGACATTCCTGAAATATCTCCAAGTCCATTTGGGAAAAGCGCATTTGTTAGGAAATAAAATCCTGCGAGAGCGAGAACTGCAGAAACAGTTAGTCCTTGGTATAGAGCTGCCATGATAGATTTTCCTCTAACTCTAACAAACCAGGTTCCAACTATACTTGTAACGATAGAAATTGCTCCGATAAGCAGCGGATAAAGAAGAACTGTTTGGTTTCCTCTGAATGCTAAATCTCCAAGGATCATAGCTGCTACTGCAGTAATAACATAAGTTTCGAATAAATCAGCTGCCATTCCAGCGTCATCTCCTACGTTATCCCCTACTAAATCTGCAATAACTCCTGGGTTTCTAGGATCATCTTCTGGAATTCCTTTTTCAATCTTTCCTACCATATCAGTTCCTACATCAGCAGATTTTGTGAAAATTCCTCCACCTAACCTAGCGAATACTGAGATGAGAGATCCTCCAAAACCGAGCGCGATTAATGGCTGAAGGTTTGGAGTTGAATCCTGAGATTGTAGGAACCAATAAAATCCTGCAACTGAAATAAGCGCAAGTCCACAAACCATTAGTCCAGTTACTGCTCCGCCTTTAAACGCCATTCCAAATGCTTTTGCTAATCCTGATTTTGCAGCCTCAGCTGTTCTGATATTGCTTCGTACAGCTACGGCCATTCCAAATATTCCGGCTATGGAACTAAATACTGCTCCAATTGCAAATCCGATTGCTGTGTAAGAACCAAATACGAAGTAAAGTCCTGCGAGCATTAAAACTCCAATGATCGCAATTACTAGATACTGTTTTCTCATGTAAGCGTTTGCTCCTTGAGAAATAGCATCAGCGATTGCATTCATTTTTTCGTCGCCTCTTGGGTTTCTAAGAATTACGATACTTAAATATGCTCCGTAAAGGATGGAAAGAATTCCTGCTCCGATACAGAGGTTGAGGGCATTATTTAAAATGAATGATAAATCCATAAAAATGTATTATAGCAATTTCAGCTTGACTCCTCAACAATTATTATTGATTTGATGTTTAGACATCAAGAGTCGCTGTTTTTGCCCACCCATTCTTCCCGTTTGCCTTTGTAGTTCTATCCGAACACGGCTCACGGAGCGAATATTGGCGGACTCAGACTGCTATACGTCTAATGTAGCAGTCTTCGCATTATTTTGAATAAAATGTTTTCTAGGTGGAACTTCGTCTCCCATAAGCATAGTAAATACTGCATCTGCTTCTTCTGCATCATCAATATTTACTTGCTTAAGAACTCTATTTGCAGGGTTCATTGTAGTTTCCCATAATTGTTCAGGGTTCATTTCTCCAAGACCTTTGTATCTCTGAATCGAGTAACCTTTCTTTGTAGTTTGAACAGTTTCCTCTCCTCCGTCCCCCTCTACTGCAATTGCTAAATCATCAACTTTTTTGCCATTTGCCCCACCCTTTAATATAGTGTCTTTTTCAGTGTCACTATATGCATAGTGTGCAGTCTTTCCCATTTGTATCTTATAAAGTGGAGGTTGCGCGATGAATAAGTATCCCGCTTTTATGATTTCTGGAAGATGTCTATAAAAGAAAGTAAGAATAAGAGTTTCGATATGCTCTCCGTCAACGTCAGCATCTGTCATTATAATTACTCTCTGGTATCTTAACTTATCAAACTTTACAGTCTCCCCTATTCCCATTCCCAATGCGATAATGAGATTTTTAACTTCTTCGTGTTCAATAATTTTATCAAGCCTTGCGCGTTCAGTGTTTAGAATCTTTCCTTTTAATGGAAGAATTGCCTGGAATTTTCTGTCTCTTCCCTGCTTAGCGCTACCTCCTGCAGAATCTCCCTCAACTAAGTAAAGTTCAGAAAGTGCTGGATCTTTTTCCTGACAGTCTGCAAGTTTTCCTGGTAAGCTTGATCCCTCAAGTGCTCCTTTTCTAAGAATTGCTTCTTTGGCAGCTTTTGCAGCAAGACGAGCCTTTGCAGCCAAATAAACTTTTTCTAATATCTTTCTTGCGTCAGATGGGTTTTCTTCAAAATAAGTAGAAAGTCCTTCTTTAGCAATAGTTTGAACAATTGGTTGAATATCTGCGTTTCCTAATTTTCCTTTAGTTTGTCCCTCGAACTGGATGTTATCCTGTGGCATTTTTACATAGACTACCGCAGTTAGTCCTTCTTTAGTGTCATCTCCCGTGATTCCCTCTTCGTCATTTTTAAAGCTTCCAATCTTTTTTCCATAGTCATTTATTGCTCTGGTCAAAGCCATTCTAAATCCAGTTAAATGAGTTCCTCCGTTTACTGTATTGATAACGTTTACATAGCTTTCTACAT
>CAZMGC010000060.1:0-4034 GCA_964565795.1 uncultured Gammaproteobacteria bacterium | reverse complement strand
TTTAAATAATTGGATAAACAACCACTGAGTCCATTTATAATAATCAGGCTTATAAGTCTCGACTGTTCTATCCCAATCAAAGCTATTCCCGATCATCTTAAGCTGTTCATAGAATCTTTTTTCTGAAATCTTAGCCTGATCTGAAGGATTAACGCCAATCTTCAAAGCATAATTTTCTGAGTGAATCCCAAAACCATCAAGCCCGATGGGTTCAAAAACATCATTTCCCTTGAGTCTCATGAATCTCCCATAAACATCTGCGCCAGTGAAAGCATACATATTTCCTACATGAAGACCCTCAGCTGATGGGTATGGAAACATCATGAGGTTGTAATAAGGATTTTTAGCGGCCTCCATATCGGGGTGATAGATTTTTGTCTCGCTCCATTTCTTGTTCCATTTATCTTGAATTTCTTTATGATTATATTTTTTCTTATTATCCATGATTCACAAACCTTTAATTCAGGCTCAAAACAAGTATAGCACACCTGCCCGCAATACGAGAATTCGATGCAGACGGGCTTGTAATTTAGCATTTATTTTTCTACCATGAGAATATGAAGCTTTATATGGACTATCTTCTCGTTTTGGGCTCCTTTATACTTGTTTTTGTTTGGCAGAACACTCAATTTGCGCAGTATTCGATCCCATTTGTGGGGTTCCTAGTTTTCCTTTTCCTTTTAATATCTTTCAAAAGAAAACAAAACCTGAACCTGGGAGGCCCAATTAACTTCTTTATATTAAACACAATACTTCTCTTATTTATTTTTTCCACAGGTGGAATAGAATCAAACTTATTCTTTCTGATATATTTTCTCCTCTTTGCAGCTGCTTTTATCATGGACCCAAAAAGTGTTTTTATAATCCCCATAGCTTTAATCGTAATATTTTGGTCTCAGATTTTTGAAAAGGATGTAACGGCAAACATAATAAAGATGGCTTCTATCTCCATACTTTCACCTCTCGCCTATTTCTTCGGAATTCAATTTAAGAAAAATGACAAGACTAGTGACGAGATTCTGCAAGCAAAAGAGCGCGCTGCAGCTTCAGCCGACGAAATTTCTTCAGACGTAAAAGAAGTAATCGAGAGCGGAAAAAGCAAGTTAAATCCAAAAGAGTTAAATAAGCTTAATGAAATACTCGAAGAAACCAAAGACTTAAGAGAAGAAAAGAAATAATTATGAAAACTGCTCTAGCCTCGGCGGCACTACTTTTTGTAGTATTAAGCTCATATACCAATCAAGCATTCGCTCAGGTAATGTCAAACGGAAGTTTTAGGATTGAAATGGGAAACTTAAATTCAATCGCCGGAGAAAGCAGTGGATCAAACTATAACTTAAGCATAACTTCTGGCGAAACCACCTCTGGTCTTTATAGCGGTACAAATTATAAAGTTCGTGCAGGTTTTCAATATATCCCCAGAGGCGCACCTTTTTCATTTTCAATCTCAAATACACTTATAGATTTTGGCGTTCTTTCACCCACAAACCCTGTCACAAGAACTACAACTTTAACTATTTCAAATACAAAGGCTTCCTCATATCAAGTTACAGCCTCTGAAAATCATCAACTGATTGTAAATAAAACTGGCGCGACCATCCCGGATACGACATGTGATACTGGAAACTGCAACCACACTAGAGCAGGCGAATGGTCAAATACCCTAACTTATGGATTTGGATATAGATGCGACAGTATTTCCATAACCTCAACTGGAACTCAAGAACCATCCTGCGTAACAGGTGACTCTTCTTTTTCTTCAAACAAAAGTTACTTTAAACAATTCGCGGATGCTTCTAAGAAAGAAAATTCACAGGTTGTTATTAAAGGCGGGGTTGGAAAATCTCAAAAAGCTACAATTACATATAAAGTCAACATCCCCTCTTCCCAGGCTACAGGAAACTACACTAACGCAGTGACTTACATAGCTACGCCCAATTTCTAATATGAAAATGAAAATTTTATTACTAGTTTTCTCTATACTAGCGTCTGTAAACAAAGCTAACGCTCAGGAAATTTCAGTGGGAGTTGATCCATCAATACTCCAAATCGAGGCTACCCCGCCCTCACTGGTCAAAAGTCCGATTAACATCGAAAACCAATCTAATCAAAATGTAACATACAGTATCTTTTTAGTACCCTTCAAAGCTAGCGATCTAGCAAACGGACAGCCTGAATTCGAAAAAGATCTACTTGATAGCTATAAAGATATTTTTGGAAGAATAAAAGTATCTGATGAGAATGGAACCCTGACTCAAATTAGTCTTGCTCCAAAGCAAAAAAAAGACCTTACACTTTCTATCAGATTAAAAAATGATGAGCCACCTAGAGATTATTACTTTTCTGTAATATTTGTTTCTGAATCCGTGGGAGAAGCGAATAAAGAAAGCTTTGTAGGAGCTCGGGCAGGAATCGGAACTAACGTTTTACTTTCAATAGGACCTAAATCCCCAACAAAAGGACACATAGAAGAATTTAGCTCAGATAAGTTTTCTACAAGAGGACCTAAAGAATTCAGGCTAAAAATTAGAAATGAAAGCTCGCATTATGTTAACACTTCAGGCAACTTACTGATAAAGAACGTGTTTGGTCAAACAGTCGGCAATATTAATTTTGTGCCTGCTAATATTCTATCAGCCTCAAGTAGATTTATTGAATCTGACAACAATAAAGATGCTGCTAACCCAAAAATAATCTGGGATGAAAAGTTTCTGCTTGGAATATACAAAGCTGAGCTTACAGTAGCTCTATCCGAAGAAGGGCCAATATTTAAGGATACATTTACTTTCTTCGCATTCCCTGTTGAATTAATTGGAGGCCTATTAATCATAATCCTGGTGGCTATAGGAATGATAAAAAGGGCAAGATCTAGATCTTCTTCGTATTAGAAACCCAAAAACCAGCCGTGATGCTTTGGAGGCGCCAACTTCTTCTTTGATACTGGCTTTCTCAATACAATACTTTTAAATCTATTCCTGAGCTTCTTAGATAGGAGTATAAGAAGTAGGATAATTGCTACTATGACAAGCAAAACGAAAAGCAAGATTAAGAAAAGATTTTGCTTGATAACTCCCCCTAAAGAAAGTGCCTCCAGATCCTTAGATCTTGTAGGCTTCTCAGAATCTTTATCTTCATGTCTAGCTGTCGCAAACAAACTATACTTCCCTGCCGGGAGATCTTTCAGCTCATATTTATAATATCCATTTTGGTCAGCTGGCACATCTATTGTTATATCTTTTGATATATTTATTATTACCTTGGCATTTGACATGGAATATCCAGATACAAAAACAGATGAGCCTGGATTTATTTTCTTACCCGAAAGACCCAACGTAGGTGGCAAAAATATATCCTCTTCGCTCGTATCGTTAAAAACTGCGTCTATCTTTAGGCACGTATAAGAGTCTCCAACTCTTTTGACATCGACAGCTTCCAGGCAGAAATCGGTAAAACCTTCATTTACAAATACATTCTTAAGCGTGAAATTTCCTTCAGGGTCAGCCACAGTTGAAGCCATAAAGATCGAGTTAGCGCTCATAACAACTGAGGCAAAAGGAGAAACGTATCCTGAGATAGTTACGTAATACTTTCCTACTGAAGCAGAAACTTCTGTGGTTTGGGCATTTACTTCTTTGGGCAAAATAATTGACAAAAAGCCAATTAATAAAATAAGCTTCCTCATTAATAAATTTATATCAAAAAAGGATTAACTGAACAAACGCAAAATCCTATCACTTAATAAATTTTATTGCTAAAAGAGTAATTACTAGACTACCCAGAATGGTGAAAATTAATTTTCTGTTAAAACTACTTTAAAAAGCTTAATTGCTATGTTTTCACAAAAAAAGACATGTGCTTAATAAATGTATCAAACTATAAAACATAGCTTCATTTTTTAAGACTCTAGGTCCTTGACAGCATAGTATATACTCACATATTCTAATTGTATGGATAAAAACTTTTTCACAACACGAATAATGCGTATAATCCGTATAATCTCGTGGCTAAAGCCCCTAAAGCCCAACAGCTTTTTA
>CAZMGC010000059.1:0-4136 GCA_964565795.1 uncultured Gammaproteobacteria bacterium | reverse complement strand
GAACAGTCTGTTCATCAAGAAGAATGTTTCCTGTAGTTGATCCACCTAGAGTCAGAGTTTGGTTATTTGTTGTTCCTAAGTTTCCATCTCCTGTTGCAAAAAATGAACTGGTAGTGCCAGATATTGTTGCAGTTGGAACACCGCTTGCGACATTTACAAATCCAAACCTTGCAGCATCTGTTGTTGTCCCGCCCACAAGTAAATCGGTCGTAGTAATAGATGGAGAAAGAGCTCCACCTGCAAGAGACCAATAGTTTGTGAGTGAACCACCAAGGTTTGTCCAAGACAGACTACCAGCGCCGTCAGTAGTTAAAGCAAATCCATTCGATCCCGCATCTCCTGGAAATGTATAAGTTTGATTATTAAGTCTAATAGTTCCATCAACTTCAAGTTCATCCTGAACATATAAATCTGTAATTCCATCAGGGGCTGATACGCCGCTTGTGTCTGAAGCAAAGAAGTTATAACTTTGTGCTGAAGCTCCTCCAATATTTAGTGCGTCAGAAGATAAAATATTTCCTCCTTGAGCATCAATTGTTAAATCAGTTGAAGAATTTGTAAATCTTGCATATTCACTCCCTCCATCACGAAGTATTATATCTGCGCCATCAGCATCAAGAATTATATCTGTAGAGCTATCTGCTGTAAGGTCTCCAGTAGAATTAAGAGCAAGAGTTCCAGCTGGAGTAATTGTAAGATTGGACGAGTCAGTTGTTTGGAGTGTTAAATCAGTTCCGTCTGAGAGAAAATCAAGGAAATCCTCAGTTTCTCCATTTGGTGCAATACGGACTCTGCCTGTAGTTGATCCTCCAAGTGATAGGGTTTGAGCTGCTGTTGTATGAATTGATCCATTTGCTGAAATATAGACTCCGCCACTTGTTCCTGCAGAAAGAGTGGCAACCGGAGTTCCAGTTAACATATTCAGAACAGCAAACTTAGCTCCCGTTGTTGATGATCCACCCAGCGCAAAGTCAATAGTTGAGTTTATAGGAATAATCATTCCAGATGAAACTATAAATGGACTTGTTGCTGAGGATGCACCAATTTGATTCCATGCAGATCCATCATAGTAAAAGACTGCATCAGAAACTGAATTATAGTATAAAGATCCCTCTCCAAGCCCAGTTGGATCTGATGAAAAATTTCCAAGGCGAATTTGACCCCCATTGGCATAAATATCGCCGACAACCTCTAAGTCTACAGATGGTAATCCTGTTCCAACTCCAACGTTTCCATCATTTGAAATAACAAATCTTGTTATCCCAGATGATGATGCAGTAAATATATCACCACCAGTTGTATCGTTATTAACTATGAATGCAGCTCTGGCGGAGTCAGTTGCTAGTATGCTTACATTGTCTCTAAATTCAACAGCTCCAGGAGAGAGGAGTGAATTAAGACTCGAGTTAATAATTCCTTTTTGTAAATCAATAAATCCATATCCGTCTGGAATGATTTCAACATTTCCATCAGACCCTGAATTTGTTTCTAATACCAAACTCTCACCGCTTAGAGTAAAAGAGCCGCCAGTCGCTTGAAAGACTGGATCTTCGGAACCACCGATTATTAAATCTCCAGATGAATTTAGTGCAAGAATGACATTTGTAGTTCCAGCACCTGATTGTGTAATAGGTACTAGTCCTTGAAGCGTTTCTGCATTTGCTGCATATGCAACGGTTGTAATTCTTTGTCTTGGAGTTAATTCTGTAGTGCCAGCTACTGTTATTCCAAGATACAATGTGCTGTTATCTGAAAAAACTGACTGTGAGATAGCTGTTGATGATCCGAGTATTGCATTAAAGATTCCGTCTTGGTCAGGAGTTATGCTTTGTGTTTCTTCCCATAATGCAGTACCGGATGTTGAGACATTATAAATTGCAAACTTGACCGATGTAGCAGTTGTTATTGGATTGTCATTATTATCAGTAAGTCTACCTTGAAAGGAAAGTATCCTTGGAGGAGCAGTAGCAGCCAGAACAGGGGAGTATTGCTGAGGCTGTGCAAACAAACTATCAAATATTGTTATACCTACAATTGCTGCAAAGATAATAAGTACTGCAAAATGAAGATAATGAACAAATGGTATGTTATGATACCTTTTGTACCAATTTGGTCTAGTGTATCTTGCATGGTGTAGTACTTTTTTGTGAAAAGGTAATTGTGAAACATCCTGTGTAATATCTTTTTCGTTTGTTTTCACGCCGGTTAATACGTTTAATCCCGTTTGAGCTACATTTTTATTTGAAAGTGATGAGTATGGCTTCTTGAATGATTGAGATATTGAAGCAGAGTTGTTAGAATCTTTCGTTTTTGCTTCTTCCTCAAGTCCAGTCAAGTCTGAAATTGGAGATAATGATTCTTTTTGATATTCTTTTTTATATTCTGAAATGTTTGTCTCAATGGTTGCAGAAGAGAGCCTATCAGTAGAAATTAACTCATTCGACTTGATCTGCTGCTTGTTTTTAAATTCAAAAAATTTTCTGAGTGAAGAGAGCTTTCTATTAATCGTTTGCTGTGATAGATTTTGAGCGTATAAATATTTTGAATATTCTTGAATTGTGCTAAGAGAAGGAGTTTCTACTAAATTGTGTCCATTCTGCTCTGCCCATTTCAAAAACACAGCCGCATCTGAAAGGTAGTTTTTAACAGTTAGGTCTGAGGCTTTCATTGAGGTGAGGTAGTTCTTAAACCCACTGATATCTTCTGCTCCAACTCGCTCCTCTTTAATTTGTGCAAGAGGGCTAGTTTGTAAATGTGATGAATTAAAAAGAAAACTGCTGAATTTCCTCATAGATGATAGATGTCGATCTAAAGATGATTGAGAGAGGATGTTATTCTCTGTTTTTGCGTTAATGAAAGAAGTGACTAGTTCTTGTGAAAATACTGCAGGTGTGAAAGGAAGATTAGTTTTTTCTTCATACCAGTTAATAAGTTGTTTAACATCTGCTAAGTAATTTTTAAGAGTCGATATGGATGGGGTTTTATCCTGTGAGGAAAGGTAATTCTTAAATTCAAGAACTAGTGACTGAGCAGTGGTGTTATTCATATCGGAAATAATAATATGAGATTAATTATTAATATATTATTATTTATATAAATACTTATATTATTATTATATACATATTATTTAGCGTGAAAATAAAAATTCTGTCAAGACCTATAGCTAAATTGTCTAATGTAGATATAAAACTTTAGATTCCTCAGTCTCAGATAGCAGTGCGGTAAAACCAAGTAGCTTTATTTATAGTTGATTATACTAATTTTCGGTAAAAAATAAGACAGAATGCGGTAATTATTAAATGAATCATAATATATAAAAATATATCATTTTGCATTTTGACCCAATTTTGCGTAAAAGGGTAAAAGTTTGATAAAAAATAAATAATAATGGTAAATTTCCGGACTCTGGTTAAAAATAAATACTATATAAGTTTTATATCTATAAATATTTTTGTTTAAATGATTTCTATAAGACGCAATCTATTTAACATTATTATAAAAATAGCATTTGCAAGATAAGAATGATAAAAAAACGAATAATTGAATCATCTTGTTATATAAAGATAATTTTTAATTAATAGTCTTATAGATTTTTAAATTCTTGTAGTTTATAACAGTAGCTAAAGAAGAAGAACATTACTATTGGTTCTTAATTTTTATTTTTTTCACGCGGGAGATAATAATTATTAAGATAACTAGTATAAGCACAAGTGCAATAATGTAAGGAATTGGGAGCGCATAAAACACAAGGTTTTTTGAGAATGTGACTGTTGAATCTTCCATCAGGAATCCACTTACTTTTGCTTCATATTTACCAAACATGAAGTTTTTGTTATATAAAGATACGTTTTGCCCGCCGGATTTATTAAGCTTTGCTATGATATCCGCACTTCTTGAAGCATAAGCCTCTTCCACAAGATACCTAGTGGAAGAGGATAGGATATATTCTGGGAGTAATGGTATAGTTCCAACCGATTTTCCGAACATGTTTTTTATTTCTATCTTTGCAGAGGGTGTAATAAGATGCTGTCCTGAATTTTTAAGGAGAACTGTAAATGGAACTGGGCCTGAGCTTACAATCCTCGGAGATTTAAAAGATTCTATTTTTATATCTTTTGATCTATTTTGTCCCACAG
>CAZMGC010000058.1:0-4219 GCA_964565795.1 uncultured Gammaproteobacteria bacterium | reverse complement strand
GTGGATCGGGATGGAGTCGGACCATCTACTTCTTCATTATCAGTGAAGCGTTCTACCGGTGAACTACCGATCCAAATTTATCCTGTAATTATATCTAAAATTGCGAGCTCAAACAAGATGAGGCTATCTTCTGATTAGTCCTAATACTTTATCCCTGGGAAGCTTAAAAATATCCTCAAGCCGTGGGAATTCTCCCCATTTTAATGGCCCAGGAGCTGGTGGTTGTTTTGAAGGCGGATTCAAGGCAGTTCTAACTAGTGGATCTCCTAAGAAATACATTACATCTGCATAAAAATTATATCCTTGCCTTTGAGAACCTGTGACCCTTGCAAGAGCTTCATCAATGTCCAATTTGTGAATTAATGCTTTTCCAGTGCCTTCGTTTAGCTCTTGCCTTGGTTCTGCGACCCAGGATGGTAAAGTTATTGTTCTGTCAACCACCACTGCTTCTTCACCTGAAGAATCATCTATAGAGGCTTCATATTGAATAAGCGGATGATCAACATCTGAACCATGTTCTCTAATTAATCTATCTACAATAGCGTAAGTACCTTCTCTATATTTTTCACCTAATTCGTTAATGGGAGTATATGTCTCCTTGTCCCCATCGATATTGTCTCCTTTTCCAAGTCTTGCCTTGTCAATTCCAAGTATTGCTTCTGCTTGCCTAATTAATGAAATGTCTTTAATTCTCTGCCTACTTAGCATTCGAGCACTTATTTTTTTATCTGCTAAAATACGTAAAAGCCTCCCTACGTCCTCCAGACCTCCAGGCCTTGCGTACCAGGAATCCAGAACATCTGCGACTAGCTGTCCTCTCTTAGCAACTACTCTAACAGGACTTGACTCTAATCCAACTTCATCCGCCTCTCTACATGAAGGCCTAGCTTCGTTAGTTGGCTCTGCCAATAGAAAAGGATTATTTACCCTGCCTGCTATTACTGACGCCAAAAACGGTCTTATTATTTTTCTATCCCTATCTACCCTGTGAACAATTCCATCCATATATCCTAGGTCTTCATAGAATTCAGGCAAAAAAATCCCCCCCATTAGCCTATCCTTAAAAACAACTGGGGGCTTTAAAGCCTCAGGTTGAGCATGCTGCTCCAAAGGACCTCTAAAAGCCTTTATTTCAGCTTGTGCTAATTTTAATTCTGATCTTTCCTGTGCTGGCATATTATCCGTATTCATGGGCAGAATTAACCTATATTAATTTTCTTAGCCTGCAGAACAAATGTCAAGCGTAATAAAATAAGGCACTATTTAATGATTTGACAATAAGGCGTAAAATATAAGGTTATGCTAATCAGTATTTTTACTTTCATTTACAAGAACTTTACAAAAAGACTTTTTTTCTTAATTGACCCAGAGCTATTCCACAATTTCATAACTTCTCTAGGAGAAATTTTTGGAAAATCAAAAACATTTAGAAATATTTCTGGAAAACTTATGAACAGAAAATATCCTATGTTAAAACAGAGAATTGCCGGAATAGATTTTGATGCACCTCTTGGTCTTGCTGCAGGATATGATTACGAAGCGAAGGTTGTAAAAATTCTGCCGTCATTCGGATTCGGATTTAACACTGTCGGAACAATTACAAATAAGCCTTATGAAGGAAACCCCAAACCAAGACTTGGTAGGCTTCCAAAAAGCAAATCCCTAATGGTAAATAAAGGGTTTAAAAATAAAGGTGCAACATGGACTGCCGAAAAACTTGCGAATCAATCCTTCCAGATACCACTGGGAATAAGTATTGGAAAAACAAATGTAAAGAAAAAAGAAACTCAAAAAGATGCAATAGCAGATATCCTACAGGCTTTTGAAAAATTTGAATCAATGAACATTAAAAATGCTTATTACGAACTTAACATTTCATGCCCTAATTTGTATGGAAATATCAGTTTTTATCCGCCAAAAAACTTAGATGAACTTTTATCGGCTGTAGATCAGCTCAGATTAAAGAAACCGATATTTATAAAAATGCCTATTAACGAAACTGATGAGCATACTGTAAAAATGCTTGACGTTATTGTGCGACATAAAATTGCTGGTGTTATTTTTGGAAATCTTCAAAAAGACAGAAAAAATTCTGCGATCATAAAAGATGAAATAAAATGGAAAACTGGAAATTTTTCAGGTCTCCCCACTCAAAAACGAAGCGATGAATTAATCGCACTCGCTTATAAACATTATAAAGATAAGCTTATAATAATTGGCTGCGGGGGTGTTTTTTCGACAGAAGATGCGTACAGAAAAATCAAGCACGGTGCATCTCTTGTGCAATTAATTACAGGACTTATCTATGAAGGGCCAATGTTAGTAGCAAAAATAAATAAAGAACTTTCCGAAAGCTTAAAAAAGGATGGGTTTAAGAATATAAGTGAGGCTATTGGGACGTCGAATCGAGGATAATTTCTTCTTTAACTTTCTTTTTTGGGTCAAATACATTCGTAGCTTTTACTTGGTTAAAGTTTCGAGTTCGATCAACTGATTTATCAAGCGCTTTTTCAGAAAATCCACTCTCGAATTGTTGTTCTCTTTCCTTATCCATATTTCTTTCAAGATTATATCATCTTTGGTATAATTTACGCACTAGGCGCGGTGGCGAAGCGGTAACGCAGCTGTTTGCAGAACAGATATACAGGGGTTCGATTCCCCTCCGCGCCTCAACAGCTATCTATATAGCATAATAATCCATACCTAACTCTTCAGCCAAAGGTGCCAATGCTTTATCAATTTCAACCAAAAGATAATCAACTACCCTTGGATAATACTCTCTGACCCGCTCTAACATAGGCTTATAAGTTCTAACTGTAGATTCGATAGTTGCAATCTGATTTTTTTCAGGCATAGCCCAAAGGGTTCTTCCATTATGGAGCCTATCAAAACCTTTAATAATTACCACTTGGGGAAACTGCTCTATTCTCCTGTAATACTCTGAATTTGCTTCTTCTTTATTCGAAAATTCCCATCCGTCTGGCTGAGGACGAACTAATAACATTGCATATTTCGCTGCTTGTGGTCCGACGACAATAGATAATCTCTCTTCCATTCCTTTACCCCACAATCTGTATGGTATATCTGCAGCCTTACCGGTAATTGAATTCATTCTAGGCTGTCTAAGATCTCGATTATCTTCAGGAGCATCATGAATCCATGCAGCATTAATCATAGCTGGATGTGATGCAAGCTCAGGAAATTCTAGCATCTCACTAACTATAGCCCAGGGATGATCTATATATGGCTCGCCGCTTTTTCTGCGTTGCCCTCTATGTAATAGCTCTGCCATCATAATTGCATTAACTCCTCTGTTTACTTCTCTTGTAGGCCAAAAGCCGTATACTCTAGCTAAAAATGAAGAAATATAATGATCAACTGGCACATTATCCTTATATGCTCTGTTTAACACTTCTGAAATTCTGGCAACTTCCTGAGGGGAGGTTATCAAAGATCCCAAATTTCCTTCAGGATCATAACTTAATCTAGCTTGATTTGGATCGACATCTATTCTCCATGAATAAGGCTCTACTCTATCTTTGGGGAAAACAGTAAGCTTAATAGATTTTGCATCCTCACCATTAACTAGAGTTATTCTTGCATGATCATTTGAAACTCTTGCAGCTTCTCCCAGTAAATTAGAACCCAATAAAGGCTTTAATCCTCCTTCAGGGACATCTAAGACGAGTACTTCAGTTCCGTTTTTTGATTGGATTGGAACTGCTGGACTAGCCCAAATTCTCCTATCGATAATCCCTGCAAATACTTGAGAATGACTTGGTCTATTTTCAATTTTTAGCATAAGCTGTAAATTATATCAGATTATAGGCTTAATTGCGAAGTTAATAAGCGAAAATTCCACCAAAAAACCACCCGTAGGGGGTGGCTTCTGTAGCACATTTTTTTCCGCAACTAAAAAGTGGTAGGACGTTTTACATAGAATTCTTTCATCTCTAAGTATAGCGAGATGAATCAGGCTCTAACGCTTGGCATAAAATCCAAACTGAAACCTGGTGCCTTTATACAGTCTTACATCAAACTAATAATCAACAGATTGCAAAGCAATACTGGAAATTAAAAGTTCTTGCGCTCGAAACGCTAGATTTATCTGTCTTCCCCTTTCCGCATTTTGGATTCCACCAGCTGGCGGATTTGTCCTAAAAAAATTAGAAAGGAGGTGATCCATCCCCACCTTCGGGTAGGGATACCTTGTTACGAC
>CAZMGC010000057.1:0-4667 GCA_964565795.1 uncultured Gammaproteobacteria bacterium | reverse complement strand
TGTATTCCATGATGATGAAGAAGAACCAAGAGTGTATGTATTATCTGCTGAAGGGATAAAGTCTCCTGTTATAGAAATGTCTCCAGAAATTGCTTCCCCAATGTCTAGGTTAGCTGTTCCATTTGTTATGTCTCCACCAAAAGCAGAAATATCCCCGCTGTTATTAATTACAAACCTTGTTGTGCCTGAAGAAGATCCTGTAAATATATCACCGCTTCCCAGGTTATCAAATATGACAAGGGCCGAGCTCTCAGAGTTCTGGATTAAGAGTTTGTCTACTAATTTAAGAAATCCTGAATTGTTAGCTGTGTCATTAATTAATGCATCTTCAATTACGACATTTCCCGTTCCATTTCCTATAACAACTTGACCAGAGGAAGTTTCAAGGTGGGCATCAGTCCCATCGTGATATAAATTCAAAGAATTTGCGCTTGTTGAGTTAAAGATTTTTAGAGTTGGTGTTCCGCTGCTAACATTAGTAAATGCGAATTTAGATGAAGCTGTTGAAGTCCCACCGAATAATACATCAAATGTATTGTTTGATTGTGATAATGCATTACTGTTTAACTGCCAGTAGTTAGCTCCTGTTGAGAATCCACAATTATTGGTAGATAGACAGAATGTTCCTCCAGTTGAAGGAAGAGTATATGTCTGTGCTGTTGTTGCAAGAGATGCAAGAGTAGAGTTAGCGTTTGTTTGTCCTCCTGCAAATGATATGTTTCCAGTATTTCCAATTATGAATTTAGCAACTCCACTCTTTGAAGCTGTTAATATATCTTGATCTTCTATTTGATCAAAAATAGCTAGAGCAGTTCCATTTGCGCCAGATGAAAGAGGTCTTGTTACGTAAAGCTGAGATGGAGCATCTGAAGCTCCAATTGCCAAAGAACCATTAAAAAATGAGTCTGCTGCATCAGATAGCACTCCAAGTATACCTGACTGAACATACACTTCGCCATTTGCTCTATTGAGCTGAAGAATATCTATTAGACTTCCTGTATTCCAACCTCTAAAATGAAATTCTCCATCGTCTGCATCATGAACCAATTGAAATCCAGAATCTACATCTTCTCTAAATACCAATCTAAATGCATCCTGATTTTGTGACGAGCTATCAAAATATAGTGTTTGATTATCAGCATTATTTAGGCTTCCAAGATGAAGTATTCCTTCAGGAGTATTATTGCCAATTCCAACGTTTCCTTGTCTATCGATTACGAATTTAGTAGCTCCAGCCTTAGAAGCTGTAAAGAGATCACCTGTACCATTGTTATCAACTAATAAACCTGCAAATGAGGTTGATCCTGAAACTGATGCTATTGAAATAGTTCCAGCCAAAGATCCAGATCCTGTAGCCATTCTTATATCAAAACTGGAGAGAGGATTTCCTGAAGAAATAGTATTAAATCCGAATCTTCCACTGTTTGTTAATCTGAATTTTTCAAGTCCTCCATCATCTCCAGGACCAACATCTGTATAAAATCTAATGTCTCCATTACCTACAGTCGCAAGAGTAATACCTTTAGTATTTCCGTCTGCAAATATGTATGCTCTATTTGCCCATGTATTATCACCATTAGCATAATTTGTACTTGATAATCCAAATTCTGCGGATCCAACGTTATTATTGATTGAAAAACCTGCAGCTGCATTTACTCCAGTATTACTATTTGTGAAGTTTACATAATTTTCTGAGTCTGAAGATTGAGCGATATCAAGAATGTATTCAGGCGTACTAGTCCCGATTCCTACATTTCCGTTATTTTGAATAACAAATCTTGTTGTTCCAGCTGCTGAAGCTGTAAAGATATCTTGATCTTCTATTTGATCAAAGATAGCTAGAGCTTGACCTGTAGCACCCTGAGAAAGAGGTCTTGTTAAATGGAGAGCGGAAATTGGAGAGCTAGTTCCTATTCCCACTTTACCTTCTACGAGTAATTCATTCGCATTTGCATCGGTAATACTATATGTTGTACCTAGCGATAAACCACCACTTGCGCTTATTCTTAGTTTGCTATTATTATTTGTGTAAAAGACTACCGGATGATTAGTAAACGCTCCAAAATCTACAGTTGTTCCACCAGTTGTGATAAAACCTTCAAGGTTATTACTCGTATCTTTTACCCTTATAGCCGCATCTCCTGAATTTACCAAATCTAATTGATATTCAGGTGTAGTTGTTCCAATTCCAACTCTGGAGTTAACTGTATCAAATGTTGTAAATATACCATTTGTATTATTTTTTACTTGAACTAATCCGGTAGACGAACCCCCTAAAACCAAGTTTTGATTATTAGTTGTTTGAATATTTGCTGAAGACGAATCAAGTGTTATCCCTCCAGAAATAGAAGCTGTTTGATTTCCGCGTGAATCATTTACATTTAAAATTGCAAATTTGGCTGATTCAGTTGATTGCCCTCCAACTAAAAGATCCGCCGTTGCATTGTTTGGAAATAAAACTCCTGCTGACTGATTCCAATACCCAGATCCTCCGCTTGCACTAAGGCATGAAACCCATGTTGGAGTAGTGCCATTTGAAGTTAAGCAAGTTCCATTCGAACCTATACTTAGTTTGGAAATTACAGTTGAATCGCTAGCATAAAGCATATCTCCAGTTGAATAAGACGTTTGACCAGTTCCGCCATATGGTGCGCCGATTGCAGTTCCTTGCCAAGTTCCCGAAGTTATAGTTCCAGAGCTTACTCCTAATCCATTTAAGCTTCCTGCTGCGGTTAAATTCCCACCATTATCAATTCTAAATTTAGTACTACCAGAGGTTGAAGCAATTATTAGGTCTCCCGTTGATCCTTGAGAAAGATTAATAACAGCGTGCCCAGAAGATGTAGCGATTACAGAGAAAAGATCCTCAATTGTTACTGATCCCGGCACTACTAAGCCACTATTTGATGTATTTTGTACTGATTTTTGAATATCAATCACTCCTGTGCCGTTTGGAGCAAGTCTTATGTTTCCATTATTTGAAGTAGTCAACACCAAAGTTCTACCTGAGACTGTAAATGTTCCACCTGTTGCTTGGAATGTGGGATTAGCTGTTCCGCCAATTGTAAGATTTCCAGATGAGTTAAGCGCTAAGACTACATTCGAAGTCGCAGTTGTGTTAGTAATAGGTGGAAGTCCCTGGAGGGTTTCAGCATTTGCCGCAAAAGCGACAGTCGCAATTTGCTGGCGAGGCTTGAGTTCCTGAGTATTTTCTACAGTTACTCCTAACCAAAGTCCCGAGTTCTGAGCAAAAAGACTTTGAGGTATTGGATTATTGTTTCCAAGTAGAATAGAAAATATTCCTTCTTCGTCAGGAGTAGGACTTACTATTTCTTGCCAGAGAAGAGCGGAACCGCTTGCTGTTTGATTATTATAAATTGCCATTCTTAAGGTTGTTCCTTTAGTAATAGGATTATCATTAACATCAGTCAATCTTCCTTGGAATGAAAGAATTCTTGGAGGTGCACTTGGTAGAGCAGCAAGGATTGGGGCTTGTTGTTTGGTATTAAAATCGTTGAATACCATATATCCCATGGTAGAAATAAAGAGCATTAATATAGAGAAATGCAGATAAGATGCGAATGCATATGAATGATATGTTTTGTACCACTTAGGTCTTGAATGTCTAGCGTGATGTATGACTTTTCTGTGAAGAGGGAAGTTGGCAGTAGATATGAGCGCTGGAGCATAGAAGGATTTAGGTACATTATTTATTTTCTTAGGATCAATAATCTTAAAGCTAGGAATTTTAAAACTTGCTTTAAGTCGATCTTTAAAAACAGGGCGACCTTTAAGGTTCCAAATTACTTCATCTGATTTATCTAGTACATCTGCCAACGGAGTCGTAACTGCTGAATCAAAAGCAGCAATTCCAGCATCTTTAGTTTTTTGATATACACGTAAAGGAGGGAATGCTGAGTACTCGTCATTTGCAGATGTATTACCTGAGCTTAACGTTTCCATGGCTACAGCCGCTGCGAGAGCATCAGGAGTATTGACTTTGAAGCCAGATGTATTTGAGGGTAGATTAAATACCTCTGCGCTATCTTTAATTAAGCCTTCTTCATTTGCCCATGATACGAATCTTCTAATTGAAGATAGTTTTCTGTTAACTGAGATAGGGGACAAATGTGCTTCGTTTAGCAGTCGGTTTTTGTATTCTTCTATCAATCCAGAAGTTATCTTGCTAAAGTTATTAGCCTTTGAGATTTCCCAAATCTCATCAGTTTTCACGACCTCATCTGCCCAAGTTAAGAACTGTTTAACGTCAATGATGTAGTTTTTTATAGTAAGATGTGATGCTCCAAATACATACAAGTGATTCTTAAATTCCTTAAGTTTCCATGGATCAGGTGCTTCTGATTTAACAGTTGACACTTCAAATGGGGTTTGAGAGATTTTTCCTTCCAGCTTCAGAAAATAGAAAAATTTACGAAGGGACGAGAGCGATCTGTCTACCGAGCTTGCTGAATAGTTCTTAAGACTCTCTTCTTTGAAGCTGTCGATCAGACTTTGATTTACGTCAATAGGATTAAACTCATAGCCTAATTTAGCTTCAATCCAGCGAATAAACTTATTAATATCCGAGAGATAATTTTTTACAGTAATCCGGGAAGGAGGATTGCTCTGTGAAAGTAAATATTCTTTAAACTTGGCAGATAAATTCA
>CAZMGC010000056.1:0-4745 GCA_964565795.1 uncultured Gammaproteobacteria bacterium | reverse complement strand
AAAGGAGATCCGCATTTTGGACATTTTTCGTCTAAAGTCTCTGGTGGAGTTTCAAGCCATTTTACATAGTCGCAGCCCTCATTTTCTTTTGTTTGAGGATTCCAGCTACCAGTTGAACAACGTTGTAATCTTTTTCCAGTTGAAGTTGTAGTAATTTCAGCTAATGGACTTCCACACTTAGGACACATTTCTTCGGCCATAAGATACTAGGATATATTATTTTTTTGGAATACTCAATACACTACAAATCTGATATTGGTCTATTTTGATAGCAATTGTCATATTGTTCAGTTAGTATTTAAGGAGTATTATTATTTTTACCTCAAATACGCAAGTATTGAAAGGCAGGATCTTTAGCAATAAAGAAACCCCGAAAAGACTCCAGCAATGGAGTTTTTTTGTGCCTTTTTGATCTGTTTATAGCGCTAGCCTCTCAAGGCCTGGCCTTGCGAAGCAAAGCGAGGCTGGAAATTTACATTTTACCAGAGTATGAATTTGAAGCTAAAACTGATAAAATCATGCATTAAAATTAAAAATATTTATGGGATCATACGAATTATTTAAAAGCAAATTTGATAATCTCTATGAACAGGAGAGAAAAAGATTAGAATTAAAAGAAGCAGCAATTTCTACTCGGAGCGCGTTAAGATATGTCGCTTATAATGAAAAAGGAGATAGTACTTCTGGAAAGATTAGAGCTGAAAAAAATACTCACAGAGGAGTTATTCATATTCAAATAGATCCGGGTAATCCAGCATCAGCCTTATGGCTTCAGCACGAAACAACAACTGATTATCTATCATTAGTTAGATATAGACTTGCAATAGATGCTGATGGATCAATGATAGCTACAAGACAAACTCTTAGAAGAACCATGAATGAAGTTCCTCTTGTAAAACCTATGGCTATTAGACTAGGTGGTTTTACCGTAGGAATTGGACCAAAATTTGCCCATATAGATACACAAGCATACAAAAGACTTGAAAAAGGACTTGATCCCGATAGATTACCACAGCCATTTACTCCGACCGTAGATTTCCTAGAATCATTAAAAAGAGATATTTTACACGACCCTTATAAGCCTGGGATTAGCCCAACAACTAAATAATTTATTCACTCCCATATTTAGGCTATAATAATTATCCATGAAAAAAATACTATTTATTGTTTCAGTAGTTTTATTTTTAATATTTCAAACATCAAGTGTAAACGCCATCTATGACCCTATGTCCGTTCCAAACAATAAATTTGGGGTTCATATCCTCTTCCCTACTGAACTGGATAAAGCAAAAGAATTAGTAAACTCAAATGGTGGAGATTGGGGCTATGTCACAATTCCGATTCAATCAGGAGATAAAGATCTTAAAAAATGGCAGGAATTTATGGATAATTGTAAAAAATTACATCTAATTCCTTTAGTTAGACTTGCAACGCACGGTGATTATTTTGAAACTGCTTCATGGAAAAAACCACAAGATGATGACATTGTAGATTTTGCAAATTTTCTTAATTCATTAGATTGGCCTACTAAAAATCGCTACATAATCGTCTATAACGAGGTTAATCGAGCTGATGAATGGCAAGGAGCTGCTAACCCTTCCGAATACGCACGAATTCTTTCTTATGCAGTTACAGTTTTTAAATCTAAGAATCCGGATTTTTTCATAATTTCTTCTGGAATGGATAATGCTTCAATTACAGCAAATGGAACATTTAACCAGTTTGACTATTTCTCTTTTATGAACGGTGAAGTTCCGGGAATTTTTAACCAGATTGATGGAATTGCTTCTCATTCATATCCCAATCCAGGATTTTCCCAACCTCCAGATGTGCTTACTCCTAGAAGTATTTCCAGTTACAAATATGAATTAGAAGAGATCGCAAATTATTCTAATAAAAAATTACCTGTTTTTATAACTGAAACAGGCTGGAGCCAAGACGCTGTTTCTAAAGAAAATGCTGCCAAATATTTGGTACAAGCATTTAAAGAGGTTTGGAATGATCCTCAAGTAGTTGCAGTTACTCCATTCCTACTTAACGCAGGGGGTGGACCTTTTCAGCAGTTTTCCTTAACTACACCAAGTCATGAAAAGAATGAAGTATTTAAAGCGGTTGAGGAAATGCCTAAGATAGGTGGATCTCCAAAAATAGCTCCTGTTAGAAAAGTTTTAGGACAGGAAAAGGATGGATTATTTCCGGTAATGGATTTTTCAAAACATGCAACAAGTCAAATTGGAGAAGGCGCAAAAGCGATAATTAAACTTCTTTTGCTGGGTTTTTAGTGTGTTATAATTTGGTGAACACTAGATGGACAGCGATATAGATAACATAAAATTTGAGAGCATCACTCACGGACAATTAACCTCAGACGAAGTTCTTCAGATGATCAAAGATTTTTTAGAAGAAAAGCCTAAAAGCGAATATAGTCTTGTGATTGGAACTGATTCTCACGAGACAACTGGTTCTAATTTAAAAAATAGAAAAATTAATCTTGTTACCGCTGTCTTGGTTCATAGGCGCGGATTTGGAGGTAAATATTTCTGGAACAGAAAATCCGTTGAAAATATTCATTCGTTAAGAGAAAAAATTTATGCAGAAACTATGACTTCTTTAAGCTTTGCAAGCATATTTGTCCCACTTCTTAAGAAAAAACTAAATGGACGTTCTCCGAATTATAATCTGGAAATTCATATCGATGTTGGCGAGCACGGAGATACTCGCGAAATGATTAAGGAAGTTGTGGGAATGGTAACTGGATCAGGTTATATTGCTAAAACTAAGCCTCACGCATATGGTGCATCTTATGTAGCAGACAAACATACATGACAATAACACAAATACTTCCAATAAATACCAATAATCCAATATTTAAATATTGGATTATTTGAAATTTGTAGTATTGGTAGTATTCTTATTTTATGAAAAGAAATAAGCTGGAATGGGAAGAAGCAGTAGATGTAAAAAGAGATCTTAAAAAGATTATATCTGTTCTCGAATTTGATCATATTCAGATTTCCAGAGTTTTTTGTTATAGAACTGAGGGAAGTAAAGCTCGAGCGTATGCCAGAACGTGGATGATGCCTAAAATTTTTCAACATGCATTAGGAATTGAACCAGCATATGTAATAGAAGTTTTATCTAAATATTATGACAAATTAAATGAGGATGAAAAATCGAAAGTGTTAATTCATGAGCTATTACATATTCCGAAGAATTTCTCAGGAGCTCTTCTTTCTCATAGAGGAGTAGGAAGACATATCGGACATGACTCAAATGCGCTATTTAAAAAATATAAACAGTTAAAAGATTTATGATTACTTTAATTACAGGTAACGATACCCTTTTATCCCGTAAATATTTTCTGGATCAACAGGACAAAGATAGTTTGTCATTTGACGCAGAAAATATAAAACTTGTAGAACTTGAACAGTCTCTTGGAGGTTCTGGGCTTTTTGGTAGCACAAAAAAGATATTTATTGAAAATTTATTCTCCAGAAAATCTGCAAAAAATCTTGAGCCAATTGGCAAACTACTCACTCAATACAAAGATGCACGAGTTTATTTTTGGACCGATAAAGAAGTAGGAATTAAAGCGTTAAGTTCGTTTCCAAAAGTAGAAAAAAAAGAATTTAAGATCCCACAAAACATATGGAATTTCCTGGACAACATAAAGCCTTCAAGCGCATCAAATGTCTCAAGTTTTCATAGAACCTTAAATGAGACTGAACCAGAAATAATCTTCGCAATGATTTTACGCCAATTTAGACTTATGCTAGGACTTCTTAAAGATTCAGATGAAAAAATTGATGAAGTAAAAAGAATTGCTCCCTGGCAAAAAACAAAACTAGTAAAGCAAGCTTCCCTTTTTGGCGAAGAAAAACTTAAAGCTATTTATAAAAGTCTCTATAAGATAGATAAAGCTACAAAAACTGGAAAAACAAACTTAACCCTAACTCAAAATATTGACATTCTACTCCTGCAAATATAATATAAATTTCACATGACACTTGATCCTTCAATTTTTAAATCCTACGACATAAGAGGTAGATATCCTGAAAAGATTAATGAAGAAAATGCTAAAGAAATTGCTAAAGCCATTCACGCTTTCTTCGCAAAAAAACTTGGAAAAGACGATTTTACCCTCGCATTAAGTCGAGACATGAGAATATCCTCCCCTGCTATTTTTGAATCCATGCGAGATACATTAGTTAATCGAGGGGCAAATGTAGTTGATTTAGGTATTTCTTCAACACCGACATTTTATTTTGCAGTAAGTTTTTATAAGTTCGACGCAGGAATACAAATAACAGCCTCCCATAATCCTAAAGATGATAATGGAATTAAATTTGTAATGAATACTCCACAAGGTCTTCTAAAAATAGGAAAACCAACCGGTATGGAGGAAGTCAGGGATTTGGCAGTTGCGGGAGTTGCGGATAACAATTCTCCAAAAGGAACTCTTACGCAAAAAGCTGGAATTTTGGAAGACGAGGTAAAAAACGCCATGACCATATTTAAAAATCCGGAAATTAAGAAATTTAAAATAGTTGCAGACACAGCTAATGCTGTCGGAGCTCTATATATTGATGCCCTTTCAAAAGTTCTTCCAATTGAGCTTATTAGAATGAATTTTGAACTGGATGGAACATTTCCTGTCCATCAGGCTGACCCAATGCAGCCAGAAAATTTAGTAGATATTCAAAAAAGAGTAGTTGAAGAAGGAGCAGATTTAGGATTAGCACCTG
>CAZMGC010000055.1:0-4794 GCA_964565795.1 uncultured Gammaproteobacteria bacterium | reverse complement strand
ACAATCTCGCAATGTCTCTTTAATCTGCTTTTCTAAATCCCACTTTTTCATCTGCTATACTATATCAGAGCACCAATTCTAATGAAAGATTTGATTCCACCAAGTGTTTTAAAAATTCACGATTTACTTGAGAAAAATAATTTTGAAGCATATTTCGTAGGCGGATCTGTAAGAAATATTTTAATGCAAATCCCGGTTAAGGATTGGGATCTTACAACAAACGCAACGCCTGAAGAAATTTTAAAAATTTTCCCGGACGGATATTACAATAATGATTTTGGAACCGTTGGAATTCCTTTAGACGACTCGACAATTGCCGAAGTTACTACTTACAGAACTGAGCAGGGATTTTCAAACAAAAGACATCCCGATAAAGTTAGCTGGGGAAAAACAATCGAGGAAGATTTAAGTAGACGTGATTTTACAATAAATGCAATTGCACTTAGATTTAATAATTCAGAAACAAAATTTATTGATCCATATGATGGTCAAAAAGACATTAAAGATAAAATCATAAGAACTGTTGGAAAGCCATCTGAAAGATTTAAAGAAGATGCTCTTAGACTTTTAAGAGCAATAAGATTTGCGACTGTTCTTTCATTTGATATTGATGACGCCACAGGAAAAGAAATCGTAAGTGATGCGCCACTCATTCAACAAATTTCGTTTGAAAGAATTAGAGACGAACTTCTAAAAATTTTAGCAAGCGATAATCCATCAAAAGGAATTTTGCTTTTAAAAGATGCTGGACTTTTAAAGTTCATATTGCCTGAACTTTTGGAAGGAATTAATGTTTCTCAAGTTCGTCCAGGACGCCATCATACAACAGACGTTTTTACTCATAATGTTCTTGCTCTAAAACATTGCCCGTCAATTGACCCTATTGTTAGATTTGCAACTCTTATTCATGATGTTGGCAAACCACAAGTAAAGGGTGAGGATGAACATGGATTAGTAACATTTTATAATCATGAAGTAAAAGGCGCAAAAATTGCATATGAAATTTGTGAAAGATTAAAGTTTTCGAAATCAGATAGAAACAGAGTTGTGAGCTTAATTAGATGGCATATGTTTTCTGTTGATGACAAAATATCTGATGCAGCAATAAGAAGATTTATAAGAAGAATTGGCGTAGAAAATGTTAAAGATTTAATCGATCTAAGAATAGGCGACAGACTTGGTTCAGGAACTGAAACAGCAGAAAGTTGGCGTCTTAAACTATTTAAAGAAAGAGTTGAAAAAGAACTTGCGCCTGCTGCTTTTTCAATTAATGATCTTGCGATTGATGGAAATGATGTAATGAAAATTTTAAACATAAAACCAGGTCCTGAGATTGGAGAAATACTTCAACAATTATTTGAAGAAACAGATGAAGACCAATCAAAGAATACTAAAGAATATTTAACAAAAAGAGTTAAGGAAATACACTCCTGATATTTGCAATCGACTAAATAATCTTCATTTATTATATTTCTTGATACAAATATTTAATATGCTATGATCTAATCATGGTTAAAAAAGTCTTAGAAGTAAATAATTTAACAAAAAGTTTTGGGGAGTTTACTGCGGTAAATAATGTTTCATTCTTTTTAAAAGAGGGTGAAATACTTGGATTACTTGGACCAAATGGTGCCGGTAAAACTACAAGCATCCACATGCTCTTAGATGTAATGTCTCCTACAAGTGGAGATATAATTTATTTTGGGAAAAAATTTAACACCGATCGAAGTGGAATATTAAAAAAAATTAACTATTCCTCTGCATATATTTCTCTTCCCTGGTTTTTTACAGTTGATCAGGTGCTTTCTGTTTTCGCAGATTTATACGAAGTTCCAAACAAGAAAAAAAGAATAGATAAACTACTTGAAGAATTTGAAATTATTCACTTAAGAAAAAAGGCAGTTCATACACTTTCAGCAGGAGAACGGGCAAGACTACTTTTAACAAAGGCATTTATAAATTATCCAGAAATTATTTTACTTGATGAACCAACAGCTTCCCTCGATCCTGATATCGCTGTAAAAATTAGAAAGTTTTTAAAAAAAGAACAGAAAGAATATAAAGTAAGCATGCTCTTCACGTCACACAATATGACGGAGGTAGAAGAAATGTGCGACAGAGTTATTTTCCTAAATCACGGGAAAATTATGGCAGAAGACACTCCGGAAAACCTTGCTAAACAAATAACAGACTCGAATATAGAAATTTTAATTAAGGATTCAGAAACCGCAGAAAAACATTTCGAGAAAAATAAAATAAATTTTAGTAAAGATGGAAATATATTTAATTTGAATATTAAAACTGAAGAAATATCAAAAATATTAACTGGTCTTTCATCTGAAAAAATTGAATTTCAGGACATAACCATCAACAAACCAGATCTCGAAGATTATTTCTTAAAATATTCAAAAGGCTATAATCCAGAAGGAGGAACCAAATGAGCTTACGAAGAATTTTTGCCATGAATAAAAGATATTTCTTTACGCTAATCCATAGTTATGACAGATTAAGCGATATGTTTTATTGGCCAATTATGGACATTCTGATTTGGGGCTTAACAGGTCTTTATTTTGCAAGACTAAGCACAAATCCAGAAGAAACAACTACAGTTCTTCTAACAGGATTAATATTTTGGATCATAACATGGAGAACTCAATATGAAGTAACAGTAAATTTACTCACAGAAATGTGGGATAAAAATTTAGTTAACCTTTTCTCCTCACCTTTAAAAATGTCCGAATGGATAACTTCGGTTATGGTTTATGGTGGAATAAAAATGTTTGCGAGTCTTATTTTCTCAGCGAGTATCGCATTCGCTCTATACGGTTATGATTTTTTCCAATTTGGATGGTGGATTATTCCCTTTGCAATTAATCTTTGCATAACAGGTTGGGCAATTGGATTTAGCGTAGCATCTCTTATCATTAGATACGGACAAAAAGTTCAAACTCTTGCTTGGACTGGCGCATACATAGTGGTTCCATTTTCAGCAATTTATTACCCCGCTGCGATACTTCCATCATGGGCCATAGAAGTTTCCAAAATAATTCCTGCGAGCTATGTGTTCGAAGCAATGAGAGAGCATATTAAAACAGGGAATGTTAGTTTCGAGAAAATAATTATAAGTTTTGCATTAAGCCTGGGATATTTGCTATTATCAATCTTACTATTCACAAGTGCTTTCAAAAAAAGTAAGCAAAAAGGATTAGGAAGATTAATTTAATATTATGGATAAACAAAAATTACAACAAGAACTAATCGCTGCGATGAAAGCGCAGGACGAGACTAAAAAATCTACTATTCGCATGTTAATGTCTTCTATCAACTATTACCAGATTGAAAAAGGTGGAGCCGGTTACGAAGCAACTCCAGAAGATGTTTTAACCGTTATTGAAAAAGAGGCGAAGAAAAGACTTGATTCAATCTCTGAATATGAAAAAGCCGGAAGACAGGACTTAGTCGACAAAGAGACAGAAGAATTAAAAATACTTGAAACATATCTTCCTGAAAAAATGTCTGAAGAAGAAGTAGCTAAAATAATTGATCAAACAATTTCTGAAGTTGGTGCTACCACGATGGCTGATATGGGAAAACTTATGGGAGCTTTAACTGGAAAGCTTAAAGGAAAAGCTGATATTGGAATTGTCTCAAGCCTCGTTCGCCAAAAACTCCAATAACCAATATCCTATAATTTTAGCCTCGCAAGGCCTGGCCTTGCGTGCGTAAAAATATATAGACCTAATGAGAGGCTTTGCTTCGACTTCTTTTAAGACTCCATTCATGCCATACGACAAGAATTGGTGAAGCGTTAAATATCGATGAATAGGTTCCAGAAAGCATTCCAATTATTAAAGCCACTACAAACCACCTGATACTTTCTCCCCCGAATAACAATAGGGCAATTAAAACAAGCAAAACAGTAATAGAAGTATTTAATGATCTACCAATAGTCTGCATAATACTGTCGTTAACAGTTTTTTCAAAATTTGAACCCCCATTTTTTTCAAGATTTTCTCTAATGCGGTCAAAAACTACGATTGTGTCGTGAACTGAAAATCCGATAACGGTAAGAAGCGCTGTAACAAATAAACTATCTATCTCAACATGCAAGAAATGGCCGAGGAGTGAAAATATACCAACCACAACTAACACATCATGAACTAACGCTAAAACAGTGGAAACTCCAAATCTTATAGAACTTGCAGGCTTTGGTACTTTTCTAAATACCCATGATATATAAATTACTACTAAAAACGAAGCCACCAAAACTGCTTTTACCGCATTCTGTGTAGTTTCCCCACCTATAGTTGGGCCAATTGTAGAGAATTCTTGTTGTTTAGCGTCTTTATATTTCTCATTTAGGTCTTTTTTAAATTCTTCATTTTTTTTCTGATCCATTTCCTCAGTTCTAATAATTGCTAATTTGTTTGAAGTCTCAATCGAAGAAACCTTTATTTCTTTTTCTTCTAAAGAATTCCTTAGGAAATCTCTTTGCTCAACCGTAACCTCACGAGGAAATGTAACTGTCATTCTTGACCCACCAGTAAATTCAATTGATAAATTAAGTCCCCAGAGGGCTAATGAAATCAAACCCGGAATCATAACTATTAGGGAAATTAAGAAATATATTTTTTTTCTTTTTAAAATATTCATATTATTTATAAATTACCTTTAGCATAGTTCGCGTTACAGTGATGGCTGAAAACATCGAAATAACAACTCCGATCGCCAAAACCAATGCAAATCCTCTAATTATTCCTGTGCCAAATGAATATAGAATCACGCAAGTTATTA
>CAZMGC010000054.1:0-4823 GCA_964565795.1 uncultured Gammaproteobacteria bacterium | reverse complement strand
ATAGACCAAGACTCTCGGTTACTAGATCAAATAAATATGTTTCAGCTCAGCTTATTGATGACGTAAAGGGAGTTACCCTAATTGGTATGAGTCAAAAAACATTAAAAACAAAGGGAACAAAAACAGAGAATGCAAAAGCACTTGGTATCGAAATGGCATCTAAATTAAAAGCTAAAAAAATTACAAAAATAGTTTTTGACAGAGGAAGTTATGCATATCATGGTAGAGTTAAGGGTATTGCAGAAGGACTACGTGAAGGAGGGATTGAATTCTAATGGCAGACGCTAAATTTACAAATCAAATTGATAGAAGATCAGATGAATTTGAAGAAAAAATCGTTCAGGTAAGCCGTGTTTCTAAAAAAACAAAAGGTGGAAATAAAATTGGATTTTCTGTGATCGCAGTTGTAGGAGATCGAAAAGGAAAAGTGGGAGTTGGTCTTGGAAAAGCTCCTGATGTTTCATCTGCAATTAAAAAAGGAGTGCTCGCAGGGAAGAAAAATTTAGTAGAAGTACCTATTATCAACGGAACAATTCCGTTTGAATTTTACATAAAACTTGGAGCAGCAAAAGTTCTTCTTAAGCCAGCACCTCCTGGATCAGGTGTAATTGCTGGAGGAGCTGTAAGAAGTGTAGTGTCAGCTGCAGGAATCCAAAATATTTCATCAAAAGTATTGGGTACAAAGAATCAAGCAAGTAATGTTTATGCAGCTGTAGAAGCGTTAAGACTTTTATCAGCTAGATATAAAAGAGAACAAGAAAGGAAGAATAAATAATGGCACTTCATAGTTTAGTTAAAATAAAACATCCTACCAAAAAAAGACTTGGACAAGGACATGGTTCTGGAAAAGTTAAAACTTCTGGTAGGGGCACTAAAGGACAAAAAGCTAGAAATAAAGTTCCTACATATTTTGAAGGAGGAGCGCTTCCATTAATTAAAAGAATGCCCTTTAGAAGAGGAAAGGGAAGAAATAAGAGTTTTAGAAATATTCCTTTGATAGTTAATTTAAAACATCTTGAAGCTTATAAAAAGGGTCAAGTGGTAGATCTAGATTCTCTAATTAAAAATAAAATTGTAAAAGCCCAAGATGCAAAAGAATTTGGTGTTAAGATATTAGGAGATGGAGAAATTAAGGAAGCATTAACTATAAAAGTCGCAATTTCAAAAAGTGCGCTTAAGAAGATAGAAAAAGCAGGCGGAAAATTTGAATTAAGCGAAAAAAAATAGCCCGGAGTTTAAATGGAGAATCTTTTAAGATTATTTAAAAACAGTTTCAGGGCCCCAGACGTCCGACGAAAAATTCTTTTTACGGCATTTATTCTCATAGTATTCCGCGTTTTTGCACATATTCCAGTATCAGGGGTTGATCTAGTTCAATTAAAAGCGTTATTCGCTCAAAACCAGTTGCTTGGACTTCTCGATATTTTTTCAGGTGGAACTTTAGCTAATTTTTCTGTAATGGCGTTAGGACTTAATCCGTACATTAATGCGTCGATCATAATGAATCTTGGGGCCTTGGTATTTCCGAAATTGGAAGAGCTTCAGAAAGAAGGAGAAACCGGTAGGCAAAAAATTAATCAGTACACAAGATTTTTAACTGTACCTTTAGCCGCAGTTCAGGCTGTGGGAATGTTTGCTCTTCTTAAGAGTCAGGGGATAATCTCAATGCATAACCCTATCGAAATTGTTTCCTTTATTTTAACAATGACTGCTGGAACTATGCTTCTTGTTTGGCTTGGAGAATTAATTACGGAAAAGGGCGTTGGAAACGGAATTTCAATTATAATTTTTGCTGGAATCGTGGGAAGACTTCCTGTTATTTTAGGTCAAACATTAACCACTACATCTTCTCAAAATCTTTTTAATGTTCTAAGTTTTGCAGTAATGGGATTAGCGGTAATTGCGATGATCGTAATCGTAAATGAAGCAACTCGAAGAATTTCTATAAATTATGCAAGAAGAGTTAGGGGAAATAAGATGTATGGTGGCCAAACTACTCACTTGCCACTTCGTCTAAATCAAGCTGGTGTAATTCCAATTATTTTTGCTGTTTCACTAGTTCTCCTTCCAAGCCTTTTTGCTAATTATTTAACTGCATCATCTAACCCAGCTTTAAGAAATGTTGCTACGAATATTGCTGTTTGGTTTAATCCTGATGGAAGTATTTATAACGTTTTGTACTTTGTGTTAGTGGTAGTATTTACATATTTTTATACTGCTGTTGTATTTAATCCAAAAAAGATTTCTGAGGAAATTCAAAAACAGGGAGGATTTATTCCTGGAATTAGACCTGGAACAGAAACTGCAAAATATTTAGGATATGTTCTTTCAAGAATTACCTCAGGGGGAGCATTATTTTTGGGTTTGGTCGCTATTCTTCCGGTATTAGGTAGATCTGTTACAAATGTTCAAACTCTTTTACTTGGAGGAACAGGAATACTTATCGTAGTGTCAGTAGTTTTAGAAACCATTAAGTCAATTGAAGCGCAGCTAGTTATGAAAAACTATGAAGGTTACCAGAAGTAGCCTAATAAAGGGGTGATTTTTATGAAATTAATTTTAATTGGAATTCAAGGATCAGGAAAATCTACTCAAGGAAATATTCTTTCTGAAAAATTGGGTGTTCCTTATCTTTCAACGGGCCACATTTTTAGAAATATTGCAAAAGAACATACGACTTTAGGGCGTCAAATAAAATTGGTTATGAATGCGGGGCTTCTTATTTCTGATAAAAAAACAAATAAAATTGTTAGTGAATATCTTTCACGAAAAGAATATGAAAAAGGATACATCATGGATGGATATCCAAGAACTCCTGCTCAGGCTAAGGAATTTAAAAATGGAATCGATAAGGTTATTTACCTAAAGATTTCTGATAAGGAAGCTCTTTGGAGAATCTCGGGAAGAGAAGCTGAAAGAGAAGACGAAACATTAATCGCTATTAGAAAAAGAATCGATCTCTTCCATAAATTTACTGAACCAGTAATCGAATATTACAGAGAAAAGGGAAAGTTAGTAGAAGTCGATGGAGAGCAATCTGTTGAAGATATTACCAAAGAAATTCTTAAGAATATTGGAAAATCTTCATGAATAAAGTGATTGCAATTGTTGGGATGCCAGGAGCCGGGAAAAGTGAGGCAAGTAGTTACTTTATAAGCAAAGGCTTTGAGCGTGTTTATTTTGGTTCTGTCATTATCGAAGGGCTTGCGGAAGAGGGATTAGAAAGAACAGCAGAAAACGAATCCTATTATAGAAAAAAGATAAGAAACGAGCTTGGGATGAATGCCGTAGCAATTAAGTTACTTCCAAAAATAAAAAATGCTATCTCAAATAATAAAAAAATAATATTGGATGGACTTTATTCTTGGGAAGAGTACACATTTTTAAAAAAAGAAATTCCAAATTTATATTTACTTGCGATTTATGCTAAACCCACTGTTCGTCATCAAAGATTATTGGAGAGAAAAGAACGATCCTTTACTGAAGAGGAAGCTGAGAAAAGAGACACTGATGAGATTGAGAAGCTAAATAAAGGTGGACCAATTGCTTATTCAGACTATCTTATAAAAAATGAAGGAACAAAGGAAGAATTATATAAAAAAATAGAAGAGTTTTTAAAAGAAGAATTAAATGATTGATATTAAGACAAAAGAAGAAATTGAAATAATGAAGCATGGGGGTAAAATCCTGGCTGATGTTTTGTGGGAAGTTTTAGATAATGTTAAGCCAGGAGTGAGTGAAAAAGATGTTGATGCGCTTGCAGATCGTTTGATATTAGAAAAAGGTGGAGAGATTGCGTTTAAGAGAGTAAAAGGTTACAACCACGCTACCTGTATTTCTACAAATAATGTTGTAGTACATGGAATTCCTGGCAACTATAAATTTAAAGAAGGAGATATTGTAGGAATTGATTGTGGCGTTTTTTATAAAGGATTTAACACAGATATGTCTCATTCAATTATTGTTGGAGGGAAAAAGGATCCTTCAGTGGTTAAATTCCTAGCTACTGGAGAAAAAGCTCTAAATGAGGCTATAAAACAGGCTGTAATTGGAAATAGAATAGGTCATATTTCTAAAACTATTCAAGATATAGTCGAAAAAGATGGCGGTTATGGAGTCGTTAGGACTTTAATTGGTCATGGAGTGGGTAAAGAGCTACATGAGGAGCCAGAAGTTCCAGGTTATTTAAATAAAAAAATCGAGAAAACCCCAGCTTTAAGAGAAGGAATGACAATTGCCATTGAAGTAATTTATAACATGGGAAGCTATGAGGTGTCATATTTAAATGACGATAATTGGACAATTTCGAGCTCAGATGGATCACTTTCAGGGCTTTTTGAGAGGACAGTTGCTATAACAAAAGACGGCCCATTAATACTAACTAAATAACGAGGCTGCAGGTTGCTCTTTATAGGCTTGTTTGATATAATATCAAAACAAAATCTCAAAATTGTAACCTCAGGTTCAATGAGGTTTAGTTTTGAATTTTTTTTATGGCACATCAGGGGTCATTCGAAATAGAAGGAAAAGTATTGGAATCTCTGCCTAACACTTTGTTTAGAGTGGAGCTTCCGGATGGCAGAATAATAATTTGCCATCTCTCAGGAAAGATGAGAATGCATTTTATAAAAATCCTTCCAGGGGACAGGGTTAGAGTCGAAATGACACCATATGATGAGCTAAAAGGAAGGATAACCTTTAGGTTAAAATAAAATGAAAGTACAGGCGAGTGTTGGACCAAGATGTTCAAAATGTAAAGTAATTAAAAGACGTGGAGTTGTAAGGATTATTTGTGATAATCCAAGACATAAGCAAAGACAAGG
>CAZMGC010000053.1:0-4827 GCA_964565795.1 uncultured Gammaproteobacteria bacterium | reverse complement strand
TTTACAGTGTCTTTAACGGATACATATTTTCCAGGTGCACCAGTAAATACTTCTGCAACGAAGAATGGTTGAGAGAGGAATCTTTCAATCTTTCTAGCTCTTGCCACTGTTAGCTTATCTTCGTCTGATAATTCGTCCATACCGAGGATCGCGATAATATCCTGAAGATCTTTATATCTCTGAAGAACTTTTTGTACATTTCTTGCTACTTCATAGTGTTCTTGTCCTACTACTTCTGGATCTAGAATTCTAGAAGAAGATGCGAGTGGATCTACAGCTGGATAAATACCTTTATCTGCAATTGCGCGTTCTAGAGAAATTGTAGCGTCTAAATGTGCGAATATAGCTACAGGTGCTGGATCTGTGTAGTCATCAGCTGGAACATAAACAGCTTGCACAGAAGTAATAGAGCCTTTTTTAGTAGACGTAATTCTTTCTTGGAGTGCTCCCATTTCAGAAGCGAGTGTTGGTTGATATCCTACAGCTGAAGGCATGCGACCTAGCAAAGCGGAAACTTCAGATCCTGCCTGAGCAAAACGGAAAACATTATCGATAAAGAGTAAAACGTCTTCTTTTTTCTCATCTCTAAAGTACTCAGCCATAGTTAAAGCTGTTAGTGCAACTCTGGCTCTATTTGCAGGCGGTTCATTCATTTGTCCATAAACCATCACAGTTTTATCCATAACCCCAGCTTCTTTCATTTCTGTCCAAAGTGCATTTCCTTCGCGAGTTCTTTCTCCAACTCCAGCAAAAACAGAATGTCCCTGGTGCTCCATAGCGATATTTCTGATAAGCTCCTGAACAATAACTGTTTTTCCGACTCCAGCTCCTCCGAATGCTGCTACTTTTCCTCCTTTAGTGAATGGAGCGATAAGATCAATAACTTTAATTCCTGTTTCGAGTATTGTTGGTTTGGTTTCTTGTTCTACTAAAGGTGGAGCTTGACGATGAATTGGATGATATTCTGTGCCTTTTTCAGCTACCTTACCAGCGTTATCGATGGTTTCCCCGAGAACATTAAAGATTCTTCCAAGAGTAGAATTTCCAACAGGTACTTTAATCGGAGAATTAGTTCTTCTGACTTTCATTCCTCGGGATAATCCGTCTGTCGAACCTAAAGCCAGAGTTTTAACTTCTCTGTCTCCGGTTTCAAAAGCTACTTCTAAAACAAGCTTACCTCTGTTTGGGAGATCGATTTCTAGCGCTTCGTTAACAGCAGGCACTTCGTCAGGGAATCTGACGTCTACGACTGGTCCAGCGATTCTAATAATATATCCTTCTTGTGTTTTAGGCATTTGCAAACATTCCTCCTGAAATATCCAATAATTCGTTAGTGATCTTTTCCTGGCGGCTCTTATTATACAAAAGTTTTAGCTCTTGGATAATATCTTTTGCGTTATTTGTAGCATTTTGCATAGCTAACATGCGTGCGCCTTGTTCTGAAAGGTAATTTTCTAAAAAGCTTTGATATACGCTGAGTTCTAAGTAATTTCGAATTAAACCTGGAAGAAGTTCTACTGCGCTTGGTTCAAAAATTGTATCTGTGTGAGTTGTTTCCTCGGTTGTTTCAAACTGAGCTGGTAAAAGTCTTTTAATTGTAGGTTTTTGTGAGAATACATTATTAAACTCTGAATATAGAACATAAACTTCGCTTACTTTTTTATTTAAGAAGTAATCATCAACAAGATTCATAACTGGATAAACTAAATCATAAGAGGGAAGTGTGGTTCCAATTTCAAAAGATGCTAAAACATTTCCAATCTGGTTTGTCATGCCATTAGCTTTTTTACCAATAGTTATGTAAGAAGTTTTTTTATTATCTTTAGCAAAATTAAGTAATTCACGTGCTAAGTTAGTATTAAGTCCGCCGCAAAGACCTTTATCTGGTGACACAACAATCATTAACTTATCTTCTACGTCAGTTAAGCTTTTCATGTAGTCGTTTAGGTTTTTTTCATCAACTCTTTGGGAAATAGCTGTAGAAATTTCAGTGAGTTTTGCAACATAAGGGCGTGCTGTAAGAGCGGCTTCCTGAGCTCTTTTTAACTTACTTGCTGATATCATCTGCATAGCCTTTGTAGTTTTACTTACGTTCTGTGCAGTTTTTATTCTTCTTTTTAATGTAATTAAATTTGCCATTTTATTTAAAAATTTTCTTGAAATCCTTCAAAGCTTTTTCTAATTCTTTCGTTGCATCTTCTTTTACTTTTTCTCCGCTTGCAAGAAGTGTGATTAGTTTTGGATAACTTCTTTTTACGAATGCATGGAGTTCTTTTTCAAATCTTCCGACATCTGTAAGAGGTACATTATCTAAATATCCATTTGTAGCTGACCAAATACTTAAGATTTCAAAAGGTTCAGCAAGTGGTTGATATTGGCCTTGCTTAAGCATTTCCTGAGTTCTTTTACCTCTTTCCAGAGCCTGTGCAGTAGCAGCGTCGAGTTCTGAACCAAATTGAGAGAATGCAGCTAGTTCTGCAAACTGAGCTAATTCAAGCTTCATTTTACCTGCAACTGATTTCATAGCTCCTGTCTGCGCATCTCCTCCTACACGAGAAACTGAAGTTCCTGTGTTAATAGCAGGTCTAAATCCTGAATTGAATAAATCAGACTGTAAGAAGATCTGTCCATCTGTAATTGAGATAACGTTCGTAGGAATGTATGCAGAAATATCATTTGCCTGAGTTTCAATGACTGGAAGAGCCGTAACAGATCCTCCACCGTTTTCTTCGTTAAGTCTTACTGCTCTTTCAAGAAGGCGAGAATGGAGGTAGAAAACGTCTCCAGGATAAGCTTCGCGTCCTGCTGGGCGCTTTAGAACTAGTGAAATCTGTCTGTAAGCCCAAGCATGTTTTGTTAAATCATCATAAACGATTAAAACATCCTGTCCTTTTTCTAAGAAGTATTCAGATATAGCCGCACCTGCATATGGAGCAAGATATTGCTGTGCTGCTGGATCTGAAGAGGAAGCTGCAACTACGATAGAGTATTCCATTGCTTCAGTTTCTTGTAGTTTTCCAATAATCTGAGCGATAGTTGATCTTTTTTGTCCGATAGCAACATAAATACAAACCACAGGCTTAAGTTTTGAATCTTTCTTCCTAAATTCTTTTTGATTGATAATCGTATCAACAGCAATTGCCGTTTTTCCTAGACCTCTATCTCCGATGATTAGCTGTCTTTGACCTCGACCAATAGGGAACATAGCATCAATTGCTTTAATTCCGGTTTTTAGTGGTGTATTAACTTTTTCACGCTCAACAACTCCTGGAGCGATATGTTCAAGAGGCATTAATTTACCTTTTTTAATTGAAGGTTTTCCGTCAAGAGCTTCTCCGATTGGGTTAATGACACGGCCTAAAAGGTCATCAGAAGCGTTAATTGAAAGCATTTCTCCGGTGGTCTTTACTTTATCTCCTTCTTTTATTCCTGAGCCTTCTCCAAGAAGAATTATAGAAACATAATCCTCATCAAGATTTAAAACTACTCCATTAACGCCGTTTTCAAATTCTACGCGTTCACCCATTGTGGCCTTGGAAAGTCCTGTAACAGTGATCACGCCGTCTGTATTTTTCTCAACGTATCCTACGTTTTGTACTTTAGGATCTTTACCCCAGCTTTCCAAGTTTTTTTCTAATTCTTCAATTATATTTTTTTCGTCAATCATTTGTTGCTCCTCTAAGTGAATGTTCTAATAAACCTTTTAATGAAAGTTCATAGACATTGTCATAATCTACGACCTTAATTCCTGTTAAAAGTGATTCATCTACCTTAAAAACTATTTTTTTCTCTGGATACAGTTTACTAAAGTATTTTTTCATGTCTGTCGCTCCTTTTAAAGAGGGAACTGTGACAGTGACTGTATTTTTCGCATCCATTTTTTTTAGGTCCTTAATATACACTTTTAGGTCTGTTCTTTTCAATACCTTTGCAATTTTCATTACAGTTTTATCGTCGATTTCGTTCTTCTTGAAACTTTCTTCTGCTAATTTTTTAATTATGTTTCTTCTCATTTAACTATTTTTCTGTATTTGTAAGGTTGCTTTCTTTAAAATTTCTTTTTGTTCTTTTTCTCCAAAAATTCCAGCTAAAGATTTTTCTAAAAGCGCGATCGCTATTGTCCCAATTTTTCCAGTAAGTCTTTCTTCAGCTTCTTTTGTTTCTAGAGCTATTGTAGCTCTGCCACTTTCAATTATTTTTTCAACTTCGATTCTTGTTTGTTCTAATTTTTCTGCCTTGAGTGCATCAGCTTCGTTTTTTGCGTCAGTAACCATTTTATCAGCTTCTGCTCTCGCTTTTTGAAGGATCTGCTTTTCTTTTTCTTCAGCATCTTCTAAACGTTTTTGCGCGTCTTCAGAATCCTTTAATCCTTTTTTAATTTCATTTTCCCGTTTCTTGAGCATGTCAAGAACAGGTTTATACATAAATTTCTTTAGAACAACTAAGATTATTAAGAAATTAATAATCTGTGCCGTTAAAAGAATGGGATCGAACCCAAAATCCTTCAAAAGTTCCATATTATTTTATTTTTATCCTGTAAAAGCCAAGATAAGAGAATAAATTGCGATAGCTTCAGCAAACGCCATACCTAAAAGCATTGCAGGTAAAATTTTTCCTGATGCTTCAGGATTTCTACCGATCGCTTCCATAGCTTTTGCTCCAATAAGACCGATTGCGAATGCTGGGAAAATTCCTCCCAATGCAACAATTAATCCTCCGGAAATACTAAATTCCACTAATGACTCACCTCCTTATGTGCCTCTTCTTCATGATTAGTCGTGGATAATATTACGATAAATGCCATCTTAAGCATATCGAAAACGAATT
>CAZMGC010000052.1:0-4973 GCA_964565795.1 uncultured Gammaproteobacteria bacterium | reverse complement strand
AACCTAGAACCTTTTCGTTAACAGCGAATTGCTCTACCATTGAGCTATCACGGAATGTTAATCCATTCAGGAATGGTCTGAACATTTTACCATCCGCGAGGCTGGGATTCAAGAAGATTAAGGAAGTGATTATTGATTTTAAATTTTTAAAAAGTATACTAGATATTTAGTGGCAGTAGAAAGACCGCGAGGACAAGATAAACGCCCCTTAGGCTCTAATGGAGCTCCTCATTTAACCCCCGAAAGTTCCGCAGCCCTTGATCCCAGATATGTTCACTTTACTCTTTTGGAATTACAAGAAGCAGATCGTTTAACTGTAGGGCCTGAAATTATAGCTGGGAGGCCGATTGTTAGCGGAATTGCGGTTGATCCCCCAGGTGCTCTTGATAAAGATGATGCGTTTGACGTAAAGAGAGATGGACGTGGATACGTAGTAGATATTACGATTGCTGATCCAAACGCTTTAATTCCACCAGGTACTCTTTTGGATTCTACTGCTGCAAGGAAATACTTTACAAGATATTTTGAAAATGGAAAAGATCCTATGCTTCCAGAAGTTATATCTGATGAAAAATTAAGCCTGCACCCGGGCGAACCTAAGCCTGGATTTACTTTGTCAGTTCCATTCGGCAGTCGTCTTCAGATAGGAGAACCAACTATTCAAAGAACTGCATTCATTGGTCGCGACGGTCTTACTTATCAGGAAGCAGATGAAATGATGCGGTCCGCTTTTTTTCCTGAGTTTGAAGTTTTGGATGCTGCATTCAGAATAGCATCACATTTAGCTCGCTCTAGGGGAACTCAATATGATTTAAGTGCATTTACAGAAATAACTGAAGAAGGACAGGTGGCTCCTATTAAATGGGGAGAGGCAAATCTTTCTATGATTTCAGTTAGGGAATTTATGATTCTTTCAAATAGACTAATGGCAAGATTTGCTATGAAAGAGGGAATCCCAATTCCTTTTAGATCGCATGATTCTATGGATTCAAGGTCTTATTATGGCGCTACTTTTAGAGGTCATATAGGTCTAGGTTTTGGAATTGATAATCCTTACACTCATGGCACTTCACCATTAAGAAGAGGTGCAGATAAAAAAACTCAAGAACAAATACTAGCAGTTATTGAAGGGCGAGAACCTACCTATACGCATGAAGAAATAGAACAGGCCTCCAGAGAAATAAACATTGCAAATAATAGATATAGAGACGGGAATGGAAGATCATTATATGCAAAAGCTCTTATAGATGCGCAGGTCAGGCAGGCTCTAGCTCAAGGAGATTTCTCAAGGCTTGATGCTCTTCCAATAAGAAGAGTTATGAAGGTAGGAACAAGGGAAGGACATTTAGATTCATTAGGATCATGGCTTATGAATAGATTATCAACTGGTAGGAATGGGATAGTCGGAGCAAGTATTGCACCCTTTGTGTTTAATAGTGAAACGAGTGGTATAGTCGAGGAGGTTTTAGATACTCTTGTCAGAGAGCATCCTGCGATAGTTAGGGAAAGCCTCGAGCACATAGCTAGAGAAAGAGGGTACCCTATTAGATATAACAGCGGAAAAGAATCTTCGGTGGTTTATCTAGGTGTGGGAGGGGTAGATTATGAGTCTGATCCAGCAAAAGATCCTCATAGGGGAATAGCTAGGGATCATGCTGCAGCTCAATTAGTTGTTAACTTAAGAAGAAAAGGTGTTTTTAATGGATCTGCGGAATAAAGATATTGACAATTCGGGCTAAACGAGGGAATATTGTTTTATGTCAAAACCGGACATGGCTTCTCAAATTGAGCATCCTGCTCTTTCTCCCGAAAGAGAGGGTATGACTCGAGGGGAGAGAATAAAGCATGATGTTGCTCGCCAGTTTGCACTAGGTCCGTTTGGAGACCCAGCAGTAAGTGGAATAAAATTCAGACGAGATCCATACAGCCGAGATATAAATGACCATATACCTATGAGTGCTAGCGTAGCAGAGTCTACCGATCCTTTTAAAACATGGGATACGCAGGTTATAGATCCACATAGCGCATTTGCAAACTCACAAGAATTTGCACTTTTAGTTAGACAGTATCGGTCAGAATTGGATCCAGAGACTGCGATTAGGATTGAGCAGGAAGAAGAGCAGATAGCACTTGGAAAACAGAGACAAGAAGAAATCTGGGCCATGGAAATTGCTGCTCGAGACAGAAGACTTTTAGAAGAGCGCAATAAGACTCTTGCAACACAGGAAGAGCCCGGTGAAGCTCCGTCACAAGATGTGTTTGTGGCTGAAGGTTTTAGTGATCAAAGAGCCGCTTAATTCCTTGACAAATTTTAGGGAGTCTTCTATCATCATTCAACATGAAGATTAGTTTGATTTTTAAGTTTTTACCAGCCAATACTGCATATGCGCATTGTGATATTCCTTGCGGAATTTATGATCCGCATCAGGCTCAAGTTGCCGCGCATACTATTATAAGAATGACTGAGCTTTTAAGCTTGATAAAGCGTGATGATGAATTAAAGGCAGAGCATGATGTTAGTCGGGTAACACACGTAAAAGAAGAGCATTCAAATATTTTAGAACACGAGCTTTCAACTCTTCAGGACGATTATTTTAAGAATGATTTTTCAAAATTCCCAGAACTAGAAGTATTATTTGAAGACGCTAAAAAATTAGGAGCAAAAGCAAGAACTGGAATCGATATGGATAGCGCAAAGGAACTTTTAGAAAAAGTTATGCAGATAGCGGAAATTTTTTATAAATCAAAAGATCTTAAATCTCACAGGGTTAAATCTCCATACCCAACAGGTCTTGAAATAGTAGTTCAAAGTTAATGCTCCTTACACGCTTCAAAATTTCAGGTCACTCCATGAAACCGACTTATTCAGAGGGCGATAGTGTTTTGGCAAGTTCAATTCCTCTTTTGTTTGGCAAGCCAAAAAAAGGAGATGTTGTGGTTTTCGAAAAATACAACAGACTTTATATAAAAAGAATCGGAAAAATAGATAAAGAAAAATATTTTTTAGTAGGTGATAATAAAAAAGATAGTCATGACAGTAGAAGATTTGGTTTGGTATCAGGTAATCAAATTAAAGGAAAAGTGATTCGAAAAATTTAGTGATTATAAATATAATTTTTCTTTTAGTAATAGTTGTTTCTCTAATTCTCTTGTCATGGATTTGGCCTCCTGATTCTCCCTGGTCTCCAAGATGGAGAACTCATAAGAAAACTGCAAGAGCTGCTTTTAAGCTAGCAAAAGTTACGAAAAAAGATGTTGTTTACGAGTTGGGTTCCGGTGGCGCTACCGCATTAGTTGTCGCTGCCAAGGAGTTTGGAGCAAAAGGTGTTGGGATAGAAATTGAGCCATTCAGATTTTTATTATCTAGATTTACTATTATGCGTTTACATCTATCAAAAAACATAAAACTTATAAGAGGAAATTTTTATAAACAAGATTTAAGTGACGCAACAGTGCTATATGTGTATCTTGTTCCACAAACTTTAAATCGTTTGATACCAAAATTTAAAAAAGAATTAAAAAAAGGGACAAGGATAGTTTCCTATAAATATAAAATGAATTTAAAAGTTAAAAAAGTTGATGAAGAAAATGAGCTAACACTTTATGTTATCTAAGCTTTTTTGTTTTTAAATAAGCCCATCTTACCTTGTCAGCTACTGTTAAAAGTCTATAATTAAGGGGATTAATTACTAAATCATAACTTCCCACGAACTCTGTTAGAGTTGCGCCAAATCCTTCTTTAAATCTATGGAATCCATAATATGGATTATCTGGTTTTGGATCTGGAACATTTGCTGCTCCCCACATATCAAATTTAGAGAGCCCGAGACTTTTTCCAAAGCGAACTGCCTCCCACATAGTTAGAGGAGAGGCCATAACTTCACGATTTTCGTCACTCGATGCCCCATATGGATAGTAAAGTGTATTTTTAAAAGTAAATAATACAAAAGTTACTAAAGTTTTATTTTTATATTCCGCCCGAAGAAGATGCGCTTGCATTTTATTTGGATTAAATTTCTCATTGTTTTTGTTTCCTAAAGTTTCCCACATTAATTTATGATATTTTTCGTCATGTGCATAAAATCTTTGTCTCTTTGTAGTCTCGCGAGTTAATCTTAGATAATGTTTAAAGCTTTCTTCGCTGTTATCAATTTTTACGATAACGCCATGTCTTTGTGAAAGTCGAATGTTATAACGAGTTTTTTGATGCATATTTTTAAGAAGCTCTTCCTCCGAAAGAGATAGATCTAAAATAAAAGTATATTTCGTAAAAAGTGGATGAAAAGAAGGTTTTAGATTTTTACTAACTCCGGATTTCTGATTCGAAAATATATCTGGTTCTAGTTGAATAAAGCTTAAGTTATTTTCTTCGCCAGTTTTTTTAAGATCTGAAATTTCCTCTTCGGATGGAAGTTTTCCTTTTGGAAAGTAGCCAATAAGATAAGGAAAATTAGGAGTTTTGTGAACTGAAATTTGGTAAGTATTGGTAACTTTGTTTCCTTCAATTACACCACGCCTTATAATTCCCACGCCAGTTTTTTTTCTAAATTCACCCCACTCAAAAGATTGAAGCGGGTGATGCGCATCTTGATTAAACGAATCAGCTAAATTTTCTCCGATGTCTGAGAAGGTCATAGGTATTCTGGAACTTCGTCATCTTCAAAAGAAGCGTTCATAATAATTGTATCTTTTGGAATATCTAAAATAAAGCGAGATAAAGTGTTTGATGATCGCTGTCCATAGATTAGGCGATTTTTTGAGTAGGTTAAGAATAGTCTTTCTTTTGCTCTTGTAATTCCTACATAGCAAAGCCTTCTTTCTTCCTCAAGTTCTCCCTTTTCCATTAGGGACCTGGAATGTGGGAAAATTCCTTCTTCCATACCAATCATGAATACATGCGGAAATTCTCATCCTTTTGCAGAGTGAAGAGTCATAAGAGTTACTGCGCTTTTTTTATCTTTTTTAGCTAATTT
>CAZMGC010000051.1:0-4994 GCA_964565795.1 uncultured Gammaproteobacteria bacterium | reverse complement strand
CCATTCTTCTTTCTTATTAGATAATTTAAAAATAATAAAGTTCCCCCTACGATAATTACAAGCATTATTATGGCGAAAATTTTTCCACGGCTGGAAAGAACTAGGGAAAGTGAACCAAATATAGCAGATATTACCCAGTAAAACAACGCAATTCTTCTTTGACCAAATCCAAATGAAAGTAGAAGATGGTGAAGATGTTTTTTATCATGCCAGAATGGAGAATGCCCGGTTAAAATTCTTCTCCCAATCGTGAAAGCTCCATCAGCGAGTGGAACTCCCATAACTAAAATTGCAGTTGCAAGCTTTGCGCTTGAAAGAATTGAAACGACCGCTAGAAGTAGGTAAATTGCTGTTGCGCCATATCCTGGAAAAATTTTCGCAGGGTGAAAATTGTAAATCAAAAAACCAATTGCAGCTCCCGAAATTATAAATGAAAGCGAAGTAGTGGTTTGAGTGAGAATGTCTCCGACTCCAAATCTCATGCTAAGAATTCCAATGAATATTGCAGAGATAGCGACAATTCCTGGCATTTGTCCATCTACGCCTTTGCTCCAGTTAAGCATGTTCATAACCCAAACAATCCAAAGAATTGCTACGACATGAGAAAGTGTTATTGCCATGCTAAATCCTAAAAATTCGATTGGTAAACGAAGTTCATTTAGATATAGAATTCCACCTAGTGGATTTGTAATAAAATCTACATTTACCCCAGCTGCTACAACTAATACTGCGCAGAAAATATTAACAATAAATCTAATGTATGGAGAAATATCAAATTTATCATCCAGGACTCCAATGGCTAAAGAAATAAATGCTGCAAGATAAATTACTATAGTTATTTGATTTATAGGGAGAAAAATAATTCCAGCAATTACTGCTCCGAGAAAAAGAGGAATACCTCCACCCCTAGGAATAGGTTTTGTGTGAATTACGGCAGGGTGTTTTCTTACCTTTGGATCATCAACTATTTTTAATCTTTTCAAGATTAAAATGGAAATCGGAGTCATGATGGCTGTTGATATAAGCGCAACGATGAATGGTAGTAAAATAAAACTATTTAGAAAATTTTCCATCTAGATTATTAAATGAATTGTTCGAACTATAAAGAGAAAAGTTAATAGTGCAGTTAAGAAACTAGTGATCGCAATTAATCTTGAGATGAGGGGAGATGTATTTGAGCTAATTGAAGATAAAATAATATTTACAAAAAATATTAGTGAGGTAATAATTGGGGGAATAAAGATTCCAAAAGTTGAGCTTAATCTGTCTTCACCCCATGGCATTTGATTAAAAACAGGAATTAATGGTGGGAGTTTATTTATATTAATTAAAATATATCCATACGTAACAGCAATTAGGATTAATGTTCCGACATAAAGTCTAAAAATTAGGCGATCTTTTTTTAAAGAATTAAAATATTTTTTCATAAATTTTTACTCCTCTAATATCGATTTTTTCTTCGTAGTTAATAAGTTTCATTGGAAACTCTGGAACATTCGGCATAATTATAATTAATTTTGGTTCTCTAGTTCTTATGGCATTTTCCATTTCCGATAATCCAGTTGGATAATTCGTTATGTGATATGCGACAGTATAGCGCATGATTGGAGTTTTTTCAGAGAGTTTATAAACCTGAGCGTTATTCCCCCAAATAAATATTGGTTCATCTTTTGTGGTATTTGCTTTAATATATCTTGCAAGGTCATAGTCTCTTGGGGTGTTGCCATCAAAAAATGCTTGGTAAGAAGAAACGTCTTTTTTATCAATGCAAAATGCAATTAGATTTGTGTAATGCTGTATAATTTTGCCTTTTAAATTAAAAGTATTTATTATCGCTAAATATCCAACTACTAAGAATATTGCTAATAAAACTCTGGTTTTTTTCTCTTCAATGATTATTCCTACCATTAAGCAAAAACTTGGAAGGAGCATTATTAAATAATGCGTATACGGGCGTTGAGCAAAGAATGCGCTGAAAAGAGAAAATGCAAACCAGACAGAAGCAAATAAGACATTTCGGGGAATTTTTTTTCTCTTCCAAAAAACAAATCCTAAGAAAGTTGCTAAAAGACCTGCTTTAATATAGAGAAGTCCTTGGGGAATTATAAATTCGTTTCCATATCCCACGTACCCTACATTGCTAAAAAGAAAACCGTTTATCGCATCCTTAAAATTATTTGTTAGGAAAAAATAACCTAAAATTAAAACAATTGGTAATCCAAACCCTAGGATAAAAGGTAAGGCTCTGTTTCCAAACTTATCTTTTATATCTTTTTCGTGATCAATTAAGATAAAAAATAGTAGTGCCATGAAATCAAAGACTGCAACAATCTTTGTTAGGAAGGCAAGGCTCATGAAAAATCCTGCGAGCAAATGAAATCTAAAATGCCAAACTTTTTTTATGTAGTCTCCGGATATTATTATGTATGCAGAAACTAAGATTGGGAAAAGCATGAAGTTTTCTGCATTCGCAATATTTCCTTCAATGAGTCTAGTTCCAAAAGCAAAAGTATAAAGAGATGTTGAAGCGATTGCACCGTATTTAGATTTTGGAAGTAATCTTTTTACAATAAAATAAAATGCCCATATTGAAAAAAGCCCAAAAAATAATGAAAGAACTCTAAGTGCGAATTGATCAGAATTAAAAATTGCATATAAAACATAAAGTAGTGGCGGTTTGTTGTCCCAGGCTCCTGAGTATAGGGATTGACCGTTGTTTAAAAGCATTCCAACTGCTTGATAAATTCCTTCATCTCCATACCAATAGGGTTCAAAGAGGCTTGGCCAACGAAGTAAAAAGAAAACTACGGAGATTATTAACAAAAACCAAAATGATCTGCTTTTTTCAAGACGCGAAAAAAGTTTCATAATTTTTCAGTAACTTTATATTCCATTTTTCGTCCTAACATTAACTGTGTATGAGAAATAATTGCGGGTAGCGAGTTTAGGAAAAAACCAGCAATTGGCATAAGTACAAATTCTAATGGAAATATTAATTCTCTAAATTTAGACTTACTTAAGTGTTTTGGTCTATTTCTGTAATCAATTACGATCATAACTACGAGAGCTATTAATGAAGTGGTCAGAATAATTCTTGCCATAATTGGAAGACTGTATCCAAGTGAGGTTCTTGAAAATTCTGGATTTACCAATGTGATAACGCTTGTCGCAATTGTTAAGATAAACCAATTTGCTGGCCAGAGAAAATGATCATATAAAACTTGAAAAAGTATTTTAGTTTTTCTGATAAATGGAACACCGGGAACTGTAAGCCACCATTTAATAAACAATGGATCATCGCTTGCTCCATAGCTCCAGCGTCTTATTTGTGAATATTTATTTTTAAGGCTTCCGATGTAGGTAGGGGAAAGAGGAGAGTCCATAGAGGTTTTGAGGAAAATTGGATTTGCATAGATATCTCCTTTCATCATAAAGAAAGCTTTAAAGAATACTCTGTAGTCTTCTGGAATTACGTCTGTGTCCCAGTATCCAATTCTCTTTAATAGCAAAAATGAAAGAGAGTATGTGGCATTTGCGATCAATCTATCTCCTTGAACTAATAACCCAGTTCTGTAAAGACTTGAGAAAAAAGAAAAAACTCGAGTCGCAGCTGGAACACTCCAGAAATTGTTGTGGTCCACATTTGCTGATTGCCAGAATCTGTTGTATCTTTTTTCTTCTTTTAAAAAGTCATAGCCTAAGTAAGCAAAGTATTGTCTGTCAAATATGGAATCGGCATCAGCAGTGGTAATGGTTGTAAAATTCACATCAATTATATTTGTATCGATTAGAATTTTATTTATCTCTTTAGCGCTATATGATTGGTTAGAAGATTTACCTTTAACTTCTCCTGGAATATCTGGATGATAAATTGCATAAATTCCACCAAATGTATTTTCAAAATCTTTAACAATTTTAGAGGCCTTTTTGTGCGCTGTATCTTCTCTTTTTTCCATAGCGAGCACCACATGCATTCTTTTTAGAGGAAATGTTTGTGCAGCTAAAGTTCCTACAATTCTTCTCAGTTTTTCTTCAGTTTCTTTATAGTTTGGAATTATCACAACGTGGTTAACTTTTTCAAAATCTTGAAGTCTTTCACTTTTCTCTAGCCAGTTTTGGGACTCTGCTTCTTTTATTTTTTTTGAACCGATATAAGCCGTAAACATTAAGGAGAAAGATCTGTAAAACCAATAAACGTCAAAGAAAAGTATGAAATAGGCAACTGTGTAGGGAATGAAAATTGATCCCCAGATGGGAAAAAGTATAAGAGTCCAAGAGGTTATTCCGGGAAGTGCTAAAAGTGATCTGTGTGTTTTAATAGGATAGCGAGTGAAAATTTTATTAAAGAATTCTGTCATAACGGTTTGAATTTAGGAAACCAGATTGAATAAATTTTTTGCGTTTTCTGAAGTTTTAGCCTCAACTTCTTTCGGATCAATGCCTTTAATTTTACCTATTTGTGCTGCGACAATTATAACATAGGAAGGAATATTGCGGCTATGTCTGTGAGGCTCAGGAGTTAGGTATGGAGAGTCTGTTTCGGTAACTATTCTTTCAATTGGTGTATTTTTGATTAAGTCTGAAAGTTTTGTGTCTTCTCCTTTTGCAATTCCGTCATAAGTTATATTTCCATCAAATCCCACTAAAAATCCTAATTCAAGAACTTTTTTTAAAAATTCTACATTTCCAGACATACAGTGAAACATTCCAGGTTTTTCTTTTCTTAATAGTGATGAATTTTTATTTAAAATTTCTATGATGTCGTTTCCGGCTTGTCGGTTATGGATTTGGAGAGGTAAACACAATTTGTGTGCAAGTTCTAGTTGTTTAAGAAAAACCTCTTTTTGAAGTGAAGGTTCGACTATTCCGTTTGAAGCATAGGAATAATAATCGAGTCCAATCTCGCCAAGTCCTAATACTTTCTTAGATGATCTAGCAATTTTTTCTAATTCATCAATCCATCCTTCTTTTACTTTATCTGCGTGGTGTGGATG
>CAZMGC010000050.1:0-5099 GCA_964565795.1 uncultured Gammaproteobacteria bacterium | reverse complement strand
CTGGCCTTGCGTAGCTATGGTGCCTAGAGAGTTCTGCCTTCAAGTTCTAGATTAAATTCAATACCATCTAATTCTGACGGAGATTTTTCGATTAAAATTCTAGTTATGTCTACACCGCAGAACCTGAAACCACGGACTAAAGCTAGATTTGGGAAGTCATCAATGGGTACATCTACTGAGGTTCCAGGTAATAGCTCGCTTCCATATCGTCCTGCTAGCGTTTGATAGGTAGAAGTATGAATAATTGCGCCATCTACGATCTGACCTGGTCCGACTTGGTCAACAAAAGATCGTATTAGTGTTGCGCCTATTCCTTTTCCCTTTGATCCTTCACTTACTTCAACTTGTTCGATATTCCACCCGCCAGTCTCATAGTTTCTTGAGTATGCTAATGATCCTACTCTTTCATTTTCAAGAAATGCTTTTATGTTTCCAGAATGCTTAAATGGATCTTCAAATTTATGTATAATTTCAGGTTTTGGTCTTTCTAAAGATGTCATATGTTATATTTTTCCCCATGTTGGATCTGGTGGTAAATCATACTTTACTTCTGGTTTTGCAAGTGCAGGATATATTCTTTCGGCTAGTTCTAAATGCCAGTCCCAAAGTTTTCTGATCGCTGATCCCTCGCCAAAATTTACTAATGCGGGGCATCCTGTGGTCGGAGTATCTAGTGTCTCTGGTCCATCTAATTCGATTAATCTTTCAATTTCCTCTAAAGCTTCTTGAGTTAACCCAAGTCTTTCTTTTCCTGGTTCACCAGTTAAAGCAAATTTTTCGTCAGAAAGCTTTTCAGCACCAAAGGATTCATCGCCTTCAATACCAGGATGGATGACGTTACCCACGAAGACAAAATGCTCAAGATGCATCGCTGCAAGATTTACGATTAGTGGGTAACTTTGTCTTGCGATTTCAACTAATTCCTCTGGAGCTTTTCCTTTACCTAAGTCATGAATTAATCTTAGTGATTCTGACATTATAAAACTTGCAGTCTGAAGACCTCCATATAGAGCTGCTGGAGTTGGGCGAAAAGCAACCTCAGGATCTAGATCTGACCTGTTTTTTAAAAGTTGAGAAAATCTACTGTATGTAGTTTGAAATTCGGGATCGGTTTTACCGGAATTTACGTTACCATCTAATCTAATTGCAAAACCACCAATATCTTGCATCATAACTTTTTCTAAGGTTCCAAATGGATCATCTCTACCGGTTCCTAAAACAATTGCAGTTTGAAGGCGTAAATTCCTATCGTTGTAAGCGTCAGTTACGATCCTGTCAGCTATAACTGCAGTTACAGCTTCAAGTTCAGGTTTTAAAGATGCTAGATCGGTATAGACATGGGAGCTTGCTGTTCCATCTCTTTTAATTTGCCTTGCTTGTGGACCAATATTTACGCGAGTTTCGGTAATCATAAGAAGGCGTATTATACCTAAAATTTGTCCCAAATTCAAACTATAGGGTGTTATATAGTGTTAGCCTCGCAAGGCCTGGCCTTGCGAGGCTAGATTTGTTTTGATAGAATTGCGGCGTGGGAGAACATATTGGTGGTCATGATATAGATCCTCAAAAGCAATACCATGGGAGATTTGGTGGCTCAGAATTTTTAACACCAAGACCTATTCCTGATCCTGTCGAAATGCCTGCTCAGTATAATTCAACGGTAGCAATCACTGCCCCATCAGAAGCACATGACGTTTTTATAAATAATACAGAGCAGTCTGCGGGAATATCTAAAAACGAATTGCGTTTAGTAAGAGTTTGGCTTGGTGCCTTCACTGTGTTAGGTGCAATCGGATCAGCTATTCAATATCAATCAGAGCATGAAAATTGGCCAGCTACACTTGCAACAACAGTAGTATCAGGATTAGCAACCATCGGAAGCTTAAGAATTAAAGAATCTCATTAAATTTTTGGTAGTTCGGTTGTAGATTCGATATTTTTCCCCTATTCTACTTTTAACTGAAATTGATTCTTTATTAAAATTCTCATAAGGCTAAATTATAACACCTTGCTGAAATTTACCTGAAAAAATAATTTGATACAATACAAATATGTCAGATATGGGTCCTGAGCTAGGAGGTCATGATTTATCTACCGTTAAAATTCCAGATGTGGAAGAGCCGCAAAGATTTACATATGGTGAATTTAAGAAAGCTGACTTTGCCAGCATAAAACCGGGAGCCATTATCGGAGGTATAAGTCCTTCAAAACTTTTTGCAAGTCAAAGTTGGGTTGATTCGCAAAAGTTAGTTACCGCTTCAGATGCAGAACTAGGCGAAAGTCTTGATGTGCCAGTGTGGATAGGAGAAATTCCAATAAAAGATAAACCAGGTGAATTCCAGCGAGTAGTCGTTTTGGGAGATATGCATCATAGGACATTGAAGGCTTGGCAGATGGGAATGAAAGTAAATGGGCACGTATTGGGTGAGCTGCCTAAGGGTCAAAGAGTAATGCCTTTTTCAACTTTTAGGATTAAAACTGGAGATCCATTTGCTGGTATGCCTGAGTAATTTGCTTGAATTCAGACTTCCTAAACTGATACAATCCAACACTCATGAGTGAAATAAAGATGTCTAGAAGAATGGGAGTCGTGGGGACAGTGAGTATGGCGGCAGTAATTGCTGCGGGATGCGGAAATGAGACTCCTAGCCCTACACCAACTACAGAAGCTACGCTAAAACCAGTAGAATTGTATGACCATAGAGTTGCAGTTCAAAGAGGGGAAAATTTAATTGTTTGTTTTACTAATGAAGAACCATTAAGCGATGAAATCGATTGGGCTTTTGTAGCAGATAAAGCGTATTGCCCAGATAAAAATGCAAATTTAATTTTTCTAAATGAAGAAGGACCTTTTATTTCTCCATTTAGACTTGATATTAAAGGACAGCAGGATTATTTTGAGCATGCAGATCTGGCAGCGCTAAGAGCTGAAGGTATTGATATTCATTCTCCTTTTATTAGTCAGTAATTATTTTCTGATGAATAAAATGGCGTTTGGGATTGCGCGGCCTGGGCCAACTCGATAACCTCCACTCCATAATGCAGTAGAGCCACCGCTATCTAAATTAAGAGCATTTTGAATTCCCATAGTCTTTAATACTCTTGCCATTTGTGCAGCATTTACCCCATGTACCACTCCAATGTAAGCAGTTGAACCAGTTGAGCCTACAAAGCTTCTACTTCCTGCTCCTGCTCTCTTAACCTCATCGTCTCCTCCAAAAACTACATTTCCTCCACTAACAAGAAGTGGTTGGTTAGCGAGAACCGCATCAACTCCTGTGTCTCTTCCCCATTCTGAGCTTGCTCCAACATATCGAGCACTGCTTCCTGAAAAAATAACAGCAGGAACATTAGAGTACACATTATTATCTGAGTTAAAGTATTTCTTGTTTTTATTCATAAGAAGTGTATCAAATGAATTGGTTTTTCCCACACATGATGGATAAGAAGCAGGACAAAAATATGATCCGTTTATTCCAGCATAAGCTCCGCTTCTAGCTACATAATCACCCAAAGAGAGAACTGGACAGTTGTCTCTACAATCTCCGTCCGAAGCAGTGTCCACAATTACTCTAGTTGAGCTTAGATCTGCTGCTACGATGTCCACTATGTATTCTCCAAAATCAGTTTTAACTTTTTGTCTGCTAAATCCAGATCCTGGTGCGGTATTGTTTACAGCAAGGTTTGCAATATTCCCTACAGCGCTCGACGCTACAGATTTGGGCGCATCTTGATCTATTTTGGCGCTTAATTTAGTAAATTCAGCTCCAGCTGAAGCATAGTTTTTCTTTGATAACAAACTTAAATTTGCGGCAAAAGTTTTTTCGTACTCCGATACATTTCTTTTAGCGTCTTTTGCGTCAATTATTTTTTCATAAAGAGTTACAGCCTGAGAATAAGTTTTTTCTATGCTCTTAATTGTTGCTTCAAGTTCTTTATTTTTTTTGAATTGATCTTCATTTTTTAATTGTGATAATTCAGTCTGAATTTTTTCATTTGTAAGCCTAAGCTCTTTGTTTAAATCCTTGGATTGTTTAAAGAAAAACAAGGTAACTAACAAGACAACTATTGAGATACCAATAATTACTGGTAATATTTTCCATAAACTTAAACTAGATTTCGGGAGATTTATTTTAAGTTTACTTATCACTTTTTTGAAGACTTCCTATGACTTTCCTCTATATCCTTATGGAGTTCTTTTTTTAGATCTTCTGCAGTTTTTTTTATTTTATCCTCAATGTGATCAACTCTTTCTGTTAAAAGTTTCCAAATCTTGTCATGGTCATCCTGAGCAAGAAGTACTAAAAATTCTTGTTTATCTTTATCAGAAAGCTCAGATAAAACTGAATCCAAAATGGCGTGATGAAGATTTTCCTGGGCAAGATCTATAAGATGTTTTCTTTCTTCCTGTGTTAGCTCCATTTCTGCAAGAGCAAGGCTTATTGAAGATGTCTCAATAACGTGAGTGTAAAAATGTTTTTTCATAATTTTATTGTATAGGTTTAACTGGGCCCAATGGAATAGCGTCATTTGGATCTTCTATGAAAAAATACAAAACTGGGCCTTTTGCAGCGCCATCTACCCTTTCAAGATGCTTCATTACTTCAGGACTTCCTCCTAAATGCTTTCCTGTCCATTCAGCCGGACCAGCATCTCCAATTACCGCTACAACTGCTTTTCCATTCTCAGGGTTAACTACAAGCATTTTTCTGTATTTAAAAAAGTCTCTGTATTCAGCTACTCTACTGTTAAAGTCTGGTGCTAAGAAAGTCTGAACTGCTATGTAGTACTTTTCGCGCATAACATCTTCTTCTGTCATTTGAGATCTGGAAGTAGTGAAATATCCCCACGCTCCAAGCCCTGGAGCCATTCCAGAAGAATGATATTTCTCTGCATCTTCCTGATTGCCGTCGAAATGTGTAGACATATTGTCTCCTGGATATCTAGCCAAGTGCTGCTCAGATCCAATTAGTCCATAGCTTCTGTTAAGCCTAAGACCATCGATTTGAGGCGCTACTGTCATTCCAAAATTTTTAGATAATGTGGCGCTAACTGAAGCCTCTTCAGTTTCTGTTAAAGGCCTAACGATATCAGGTAGA
>CAZMGC010000049.1:1533-5107 GCA_964565795.1 uncultured Gammaproteobacteria bacterium | reverse complement strand
GATCTTAAGGGGCGGAGGCCAAATCCGGCGATGACGCTTAAGTCGTACCAAGGTCTCCCTACCGGAAGGTGGGGCTGGATCACCTCCTTTCTAAATTTTTTTAGGACATTGGCTCGCAAGAGTTAACCAAATTTGGATGTGGAGAAGACAGCTAACTCTTTTTGCTCGTTTAGAGCAAAATGTTACTAGTTTTGAACTTTGTTTCAGGTCTAGTATTTAGGAAAAACTGTATAAAGGCACTAAGTTTTATAGAGCTTATTTCGTCTCGTTATACTGAGAGATGAAGAATTCTATTTTTGTCCTACCACTTTTTAGTTTTTGAGAAGAAATGTGCACAATAGCCACCCTTATGGGTGGTTTTTTGTTGGGGAAAAATCCTAAAGTAGTGACTATAAGCCTAAATTATGATATAATTTATGGTCATGATAGAAGCAAGCAGATCATTTGAAAATGAATATATTAAGGCTATCGGAGGTCAAGTTGATAGAATTTTAGCCTCACATGGACGAGATTCAGAATCTAGCAACTACTTATTAATAGATTTACCAACTCAGCTTTTGAGTAAAGGAACCCTTTATAAGGATTTAATGATAGATAATGCTGCTTTTCCAATTCCCGCAGATTCTCAAGCTACCATGAGTTTGACAGTAGCTAGGGATGAAGCGGTAGGATCTGTTTTTGCAGTGGGATTACGAGTTTTTTCAGATTCAAGAAATGCACCATGGGTATTGGCAGTTGGTGTAGATAGTTTAGGAAATTCTCATTATCAAAGAGGATTAATGGAGGATAGGCCTGTTGAAGCTGAGGGATTAAGGGAGATAGTAAGAATTTTAAGATACGAAGAACATTTAACTGAACTTAGGAATATGCTAAGTGATTATTCTCCTGAAGATGTTGCTAAAGCTGAGCATGCATTGTTAGGCGTTGAAGTTCATTTGGGTCATCTAGTGCGAAGAAGTGGTGAACATATTCTTACTCATGCAATTGAACCAGCAAGGATTTTAATGCAAGCAGGAATCACAGATATAGATATGATCGTTGCGGCAATTGGCCATGATATCTTAGAGGATTCTAGATTTTGGAGACAAAAAAAGGTAAGCGAGGAAAGGGGTAGAGACAAAACAATAAAAATTTATGAGCCGGTTGGGCCTTGGCTGGGGGATAAAGCTGATTTGCTTGCAGACGAGGTAGGTCCTGTGGCCGCTGGGATAATTGTGGGAGTTACTAGGCTTAAGCCTGACGGAGAGGAAATATTTACACCTGAACACGCAGATTATGTGTATTTGGATAATGTTAGCTTGGATATAAAAAGAGTTTTGATTAAAATGGCAGACAGGACTCACAATCTAGAAACATTAGATGCTATGCCCGCAGGAAAGCAGATAGATACGATTATAGAAACAATTACATATTGGACTATGTTTGAAAAAGCTACACAAGGTACTAGATATCAGAAAGCAGCTGAATATATGTTAAATAGGCAATGGAAGGTTATTGAACCTAGAACTAAAAAGTACAATATTCCACTTAGATCGCATCCGAGATGGGTAGAGCAGGAGCCGGTTCAGACTTAGTTTTCTTTGATTTACGCTCATGTTTTGGTATACTTTATGCAATTGGCGCGATGGCGAAGCGGTAACGCAGCTGTTTGCAGAACAGATATACAGGGGTTCGATTCCCCTTCGCGCCTCATCGTCAAAGCACGACTCTTTGCCTTTGTTTTGATAAAACCAAAACTTCGGGTTTGAGGGGAACGATGGACGATAAAACGAAATGGATAAAGAGAGAGAGCCAATATTTGAATCAGGATTTTCTGAAGAAGAGCTTGATAAGCAGGCAAATAAAATCACGGATACAAATCAGGTAAAAGCAGTAAATATTTTTGACCCCAAGCAGATTAAGAAAAAAGAAGACGAAGAAAAGTAAAAATATTGCTATTTAGCCTCGAAAAGAATATAATCATCATTTATTATGCCAAAATTTGAAGCAAGATATTCAGACGTTGCGCGATTTGAAAGCGCTTTACAGCATGCATTATCTAACCCAGAATTGCGTTTTGAACCAACCAGATTTTTCTCAGTAGATCGTAATGCAGAAACTGGTTTAGTTTCTAGGGCACATTACATGCCCTTAAAAGCTGGCAAAAGATCAGGATTTAGAACTATAGCTGAAGCAATATATTTAGCTGGTTATAATCTTCCTCAATTCGCAACTAAACTTATTGATGTTTCAAAACCAGTTGGGCTAAGAAGTAGTATTGGGTCAAATATGGAAGAAATTTTTTATCACCCAGGTGACAGATTTAATAATTATTTAATGGTTTCACGGGGATTAAAAGGAGCTTTTATAGATGCACATGTTGATTTGAATAGTGGAAAAATTGAATCTTCATTACGGACAGAGTCAGGAACTCTCAGAACTGGAGATTTTTTCTATAAAACTCCAGAAGGAGTAAGTGACCCCAATGAATATTGGAAATATAAGGGCATAATTTATGATGCTAATTCTGAAAAATTTACCACATCCTGATATTTTCTACTATTATCAGATCCCTGGTCTATAGAGGTGCCTGAAAGAATTGACCATGAACAAGTTCTTATGAGGTTATTTCCACCAGAACTTCGTGCGGATAAATTTGGTGCATCTGCAGCATCTGATGTCTGGGCAGGTAGTGATGTAAATTTCTTAACTGAATTTGGTATAGAAGTTAGGCCACCGGTAGAAGGAAAAACTTTATTTACTGCTAGTTCAGTTGCGAGTCTATAGCCTCATTAATATTTTTAAATCCATCTTTTTCAAGAAGTTTTGGTAATTCTTTGTTCATTTTTGCTACTAAAAGTGGACCTTCATAAATAAGTCCAGTAATGAGTTGAACTAGGCTTGCGCCAAGTTTTATTTTGCGATATGCGTCTTCAGCAGAGAAAATTCCTCCACAGCCAATAATTACGAGTTTGTTTTTGCAATGTTTATGGGCTAGGGTAATTAGCTCATCACTTCTTTTTTGAGTGGGGAGGCCTGAAAAATTTCCGGTTTTCCATTTCATTTCTTCTTTTATTAAAATTGGATTTTTTCTGTCTTTTTGTAAGTTTCCAATTATTATTCCAGCAATTTTATGTCGCACAATAACATCAAGCATTTTTACAGTTGAAGCATCTGATTCGTTAATAGGCATTTTAATAAATATGGGTTTATTAAGTTTCAGCTCATCAACGGCCGATAAAAGTTCGTCAAGATTTTTTGCTGGATAAAAAGAGATATTGCCGTATAAATTAGGGCATGAAATGTTAAGTTCGTAAAAAGCATTTTTAATGTTCGCTTTCTCAAATATATCAAAAGCCTGTAGGATATCCGCTATTGCAGATTTTTGCGTTTCTTTAGTTTTCGTATTGGTTTTACCTATGCTTATTCCAAGTGGAATTTTAAATGTTTGGTTAGTTAATTTATCAGCTGTTTTAGACGCTCCTAGATTTTTAAACCCCTTATTTACCATTAAAGATTTGGATTTTGGGAGTCGTCCCAGCATGGGTTTTGGATTCCCTTCATAAGGATGAGTTGTGATGGTTCCGACTGTATT
>CAZMGC010000049.1:0-1523 GCA_964565795.1 uncultured Gammaproteobacteria bacterium | reverse complement strand
ACTAAATCCCACTCCAATTGCAGGTAAAACTTTTACGACCTTTGCCTCATAGTCAAATCCTGCAGCAAGTCCAATAGGGCTTTTAAATTCTATGCCAGTAATTTTTTGCTTAAGAATTGGGGATTTTTTAGCGAAAAGTTTACTTAAGAAATTGGTAAGTGTTTCTGATTTTCCAATTAATTCTCCTTGAGTCGTGACAAGATTATGAATTAGTTCAGGGTCGAACAGGAAGAATATTTTTTTAGTGATGTTCTTATAGATGAAGCTTATAAGTTCAATTAGCATAACCATACATTTTACGCCTTTTATCAAATTACGACAACTATGCTCATTTTTTACACACTTGACATGTACTAGATGCGGCAGGAAAATTGGAGCGGGACATTTTCCCATGAGGAATTATTTATGACAGAGGATATAGCAGAGCATCGGCCAAATATTGACAGCACTTTGGCTTCGCCAGCAAACCGTTTTACCGGTCTTCCGCAAAGACCTGAATCAAGTGTTGAAAAACTCAGAGATGTTGTTTTCAGAGATGAGCTTTTAGGGGGTGTTTTTAGTCCTCCATTCTCGACTTCACCACAAGCTGCGGAATTTTTAACTGGAAGCGTACATAGGCTAGATGGTGACCGAGATATAATTAAGCCTTTCCTTAGATGGATGGTTGCGGGTCGAGTTAATAACCCCTACTTAGTGCTTACTAATAGTGATAGGCCGACTGGAAGAGAAGCAGATTTATTAGGAACTCTAGACCCTGAGGGCAGATTAATTGAAGATCCTAGGCAGGCAGTAAAAGTTAAGGCTGGGGAAGGTGTAGCGTTTCTGAAAAGAATGAGAAGTTTTCCTGGAGGACAACAGCGCGCAGAAAGAACACTTCAGATCTTAAGACAGGGTAAAATTAGCGGGCCAAATCAAGACCATCAAAGAGTTGAGGACATAAGACTTCTCCATGAATTAGATTCCGCACTAGGATTTAGTAGTGTGATGTTTAAGGGCGGACGTTCTCAGGGAACAAAAGAAGAAAAGAATTATCGATTTGTTCAAAACAGTTCTGATGTTGGAAGAAGATACAGAGAAGATACGGGGAAAATTGTGGATGATTTAGTAAGATCTGAAGCTAGAGATCCAGAAAAACCATTAATTGATTATGAGGTTTTAGATGAGGGAGAAGGCATTGATAGAAAAGTTAGAATAATAAGAACTGTGCGTTTTCCAGCAGGTACAAGTAGGCCGCGTCAGGGTGAAAGTCAAAAGAAAATAGATCTAGATCTTGCAAAAGAAGGTTTAAGTGCAGAAGAAAGAGAGGGATATGAGGTAATGGCTCTTGCCGCGCATTATCTGACCGATCCATTAATAAGAACTGCTTTGGAAGCTACTTATAGATTAGATGATCCTAGGGTTAGGGTTGTAAATTCAGAAGAACGCGGAAAATCTCCCGGAAGTATAAGAATGATAATGAAGAGAATCAGAGACACCTTTCTTCTTAATGATATCCCTTAGGATTTATCACACGCTTGTTCCAC
>CAZMGC010000048.1:0-5180 GCA_964565795.1 uncultured Gammaproteobacteria bacterium | reverse complement strand
GGAAGAAGAAAGAAAAAAGAATGAGGCAGCGCTAAAGGGTGGATACAAAACTCCCGGTTGGGGAAATCAAATTCGATCCTATGTGCTTCACCCTTATAAAATGGTAAAAGATCTTAGAACTGACTATGAAACTTCAGACACCCAAGGTGTTTTAGATGGCGATATTGATAAATTTATAGAAGCTGAGCTCCGAAGCATTTAGGGTTGATTAAAACACTCAAATATGTTTTACTTAGAGTTGTAAAGATCCTTAATCTTATGGAAAAAGATAAGACTACAGAGGAAAAATTAGTGCGACAATTTGACACAAAATCAACTAAATCTCCAAAAATGATGATAGCAATAGTTGTGGTTGTTATGGTTATTTTAGGTGCTGGTAGTGGATTTTTAATTGCTAAAGGAACTACCGCAAATCTCGAGCCTACAAAGCAAGTAACAGATAAATCTCAAGTTTCTAAAGGAACAGCCATGGGTTCAAATGATACAAGTACTTTCAAGGATACCGCTGAGGGAGTTCTTAAAGAAGGCGGAATTGAAGGGGAAGGGCAATATCATCTAGAGCGTCCTGGTGGTGAAAGCCAATATGTTTACTTAACTTCAAGTACTGTGGATATGTCTCTTGTTTTGAATAAAAAGATTAAAGTGTGGGGCCAGACTCAGAAAGCCCAACATGCAGGCTGGTTAATGGATGTTGGAAGAGTAGAAGTTCTTGAATAGTCCCCACAACGTCCATAATAAAGATGATTAGCCTTGAAAATGTCTCAAAAAAATTTGGTACAGGAGTTTTCGCTATTTCAGACGTCTCTTTTACAGTAGAAAAGGGAGAGTTCGTTTTTTTAATTGGTCCAACTGGATCTGGAAAAACTACCATTTTTAGAATTTTAATCCGCGAGATGCTCCCAAGTCAGGGAAAAGTGGTGGTTAATGATTGGGACATTATTAAACTTCCTGGTAAAAAAATTCCTGAACTCAGAAAAAGAATTGGTGTAATTTTTCAGGACTTAAAACTACTTCACGATAGAACAATTCTTGAGAATACTACACTTCCTCTTGAGGTAATCGGAACTAAGAAAAAAGATGCTATAAGTCGTGCAATGGAAATTTTAAATCAAGTTGGGATTTTAGAGCATAAGGATAAATTTCCAGTACAACTCTCAGGAGGAGAGCTTCAAAGAGCAGCAATTGCACGGGCTTTAATTCTCTCCCCTGAAATTTTGTTAGCAGATGAACCAACAGGAAATTTAGATGATGCAACTTCTTGGGAAATTGTAAAACTTCTATCTGAAATTAATGAAAAAGGAACAACTGTTGTTATGGCGACACATAATAGCGAAATTATAAAAAAGCTTAACAAGAGAGTAATAGAATTAAATAAAGGTGAAATGGTAAAAGATAAAAAGGGTCATAAATATAAAGAGCATCATGAAGGCAAAGAAGACAAGGAAGAAGTAGAAGAAAAGAAAGAAGAGAAAAAAGAGGAAAAAGAAGTTAAGACAGACGATTTTGAGGAGGCACTAAAATGAAATCAATTAGTACAACATGGAGAAATATAAGAAGATCTCCGTATCAAGCAATAGCTGCGATATTTGTAATGATGCTTACATTTTTAGCATTCTCAATATTCGCATTAATAATTTTCGGTTCTACTAGAGTTGTTGATTATTTCGAATCCAAGCCGCAAGTTACTGCATTTTTTAGAGATGAGGCAAAACAGGCTGACATTGAAGAACTGGGAAATTCTTTAAAAGAATCAGGACTTATTTCAGAAGTTAAATTTATCTCAAAAGAAGAAGCGTTAAGAATTTACAAAGAACAAAATAAGGATGACCCTCTCCTTCTTGATTTGGTTACAGCTGATATTTTGCCTGCATCTCTTGAAATTGCCACCTATAATATTGAAGATTTGGCTCTTGTTTCAGACACGCTTAAGAAATCGACAATTGTTCAGGAGGTTGTGTTTCAAAAGGACGTTGTATCTACGCTTAGTTCCTGGACAGGGGCACTTAGAAAAATAGGTCTTGCGGTTGTAGTAATTCTATCGATGGTTTCAGTGTTTATTATGGTAACTATTATTGGAATAAAAATATCCCAGAAGAAATCTGATATTGAGACAATGAGGCTTATTGGTGCTGGGAGCTGGTATATTAGATGGCCTTTTATCTTAGAAGGAGTATTTTATGGATTAGTAGGAGCTTTGATTGGTTGGATAATTTCCGTAGGTGCGCTCTTATATGTAACTCCATATCTAGCATCTTTCTTGAAAGGAATTCCAGTTCTTCCTATTTCTCCAGTTTTTCTACTTGAACTTTTAGCAATAGAGGCCGTAGTGGCTATAATCCTTGGTGCTTTCTCCAGCTACCTCGCTGTTTTGAGATACTTAAAATAACACTTTTTTAAAGTGTATAATTGAAAGATGAAACTTAAAACGCTTTTACCATATCTACTTTTATCGCTTTTTGTTTTTACAGCTCTAAGTTTTGTTTTTAAAATTTCCGCTACAGCGCAGACTGCTACTCCGACTCCTACTTCAGGACAATCAAAAAATCAGGCGGAAATTTTAAGACAAATTGATGAAACTCAAGCAAAAATATCAGCGCTCCAAGGCGAAGAAAAAACTCTATCCTCCCAGATTGGAGTAATTGATAATCAAATAAAATTAACTCAGCTTAAGATTGACTCAGCAAAAGCTCAAATATCTGATCTTACGCTTGATATTGATACTGCTGATAAAAAAATAGTAAAGCTTGAAGATTCTTTGGATAGCTTGTCTGAGATATTAATAAATAGAATTAAGGAAACATATATTGTTGGAAGCACCTCGCAATTCCAAATGCTACTGGCGTCATCAAGCGTAGAAGATTTTGTAAAAAAGGCAAATTACTTAAGAATTGCACAGGCCCATGATAAGCGTTTGATCTACGATACAGTACAGGCTAGAAATGATTATTCAAATCAAAAAGATATATTTGAAGATAAAAAAGTAAAAATTGAACAACTTAACGTAGAGCTCGAAAGTTATCAAGCGCAGCTCGATACAGAGAAGGCTCAAAAAGAGCAGCTTTTAGCTGTTACAAAAAATGACGAAGCAAAATTTCAGGAGCTCCTCGCAAGACTTAAAGCGGATGCTGCATCTATTAATATAGCTCTAGGAAATATTAATGCAAAGATTGGGACTGTAAATAAAGGAGATATTATTGCAGGAGTTGGATCAAGTGGTTGTTCAACCGGTCCTCATTTACACTTCGAAGTTTATGTAAACGCTACAGTTCAGAATAATAGAGTTGTGGGAAATAGGGTTGATCCGAAACCATATCTGGAAAATTCTTCGTATCAACAGCCTGTTCCAGGATACCCAGGAAGTGTAACAACTTGGTATGGAGAGGTTTATTTCCTGGGCACTCATACTGGAATTGATATCGCTAATCCATTTGGTACACCGATCAGAGCTATGGAATCAGGAGAAGCATATGCAACAAGCGCAACTTGTAGTTATAACGGATCACTTGGAAAAGGAATAATCGTAGATCATAAAAATGGAACTGTAAGTCTTTATTGGCATATTCCATAAATAAAATGAAAAAGCAGATTTTTATTATCTGTTTTCTAATAAACTTTTTTTCTACTTCAATTTCTTTGGCAGCTCCTCAAATTAATGAATTTTCCTCAAGTACGTCTGATGACTGGATTGAAATATATAATCCTGATTCTATGGCTATAGATCTTTCAAATTTTAAATTAAGAGATTCGACTGAAAATAATCAATTAGATTTATCAGGAGTTTTAGCGCCTCAGGGTTTTATTATTTTTGATTGGGCAAATAAATTAAATAACGGTGGAGATATCATAAGATTAGTTCAAGTTTCTGATAATTTATCAGTTGATCAAGTTACCTATGGAAATCAAGGAGGTTTAATTGCTCCGGGTATAGATCAGTCAGCAGGTAGACTAACGGATGGCGGGAGTGTTTGGACGATTTTTACAACTTCCTCGAAAAATTCCTCAAATAATTCTTCAGCTATTTTCACTCCCCCAACACCAACACCCTCAAAAACTCCAACTCCTACTAAGTCTCCTCCTACTCCAAAACCCGTAACGAATTCTGCCACAAAGTCCCCGAGTATAGTTAAAAGTGTCTCAACTGCTTCCATGGTGTCTAGGTTTCCCACGCGCTTTTCGTCAAACTTAGATAATTCTGGTAAAATAGCCCGTACATTTGAAGGAAATAGTTTTATCGGTATTAGAAATGTAAGTGAAGCTCCCCAGACTTCAAATAAAACGGAGGTTTTAGGAGCAACTGACAGGAAAATGCCGGTAATAATTATTTTCGGAGGCATATTGTTAATTTTTGCCGGAGTTTTAGCTTTTAGTTTAAAATATATAAATATAGAGGAAATTTATGAAAAAATATTTAACAAATAATAGTAATGAAACAAATAAGTTAGGAGAAGAATTTTCAAAAAATTTGAACGGAGGCGATGTTGTTCTTTTGTCTGGAGATTTAGGCGCTGGAAAAACGACATTTGTACAAGGAATTGCAAAAGGATTAAAAATAAAAGATAAAATTTTGTCTCCAACTTTTGTTTTAGTAAGAAGTCACACGATCGAATCAGAGAAGTTTGACACCTTAAATCATGTCGATCTTTATAGGATTGATAAACCAAGCGAATTGGATAAGCTTGGAATTTCGGAATTTATCTCGACGGAAGCTTCAGTGACAATTATAGAATGGGCAGAAAAACTAGTTAATTTCATTCCTAAAAAAGGTTATCGAATTAAGTTTGTTTATCTTGGGGATAGCAAAAGAGAAATTGAAATAGAAAAAATATGAATGAAATAGAACAAGCTATAAAAATAGTAAAAAAAGGCGGAATAGTAATTATTCCGACGGACACTGCATTTGGGATAAGTTGCCGAATGGATAATGAACCAGCGATTAAAAAATTGTTTGATATCCGAAAAAGACCCGAGAGCCAAGCTACACCTGTTTTGTTTGATTCTATAGAAAGAGTAAGAGAGTTTGTGACTTTTGATTCTAGCGTAGAAGAATTAATGATTAAATATTGGCCTGGAGCTTTAACAATTGTTTTAAAATGCGATACTTCTAAAGTTCCTGGTTTGGTGCGAGGAGGCGGGGAAAACTTAGGTGTTAGAATTCCAGATCATTTAATTCCAAGAAGAAT
>CAZMGC010000047.1:0-5244 GCA_964565795.1 uncultured Gammaproteobacteria bacterium | reverse complement strand
GACGTGGAGTTGTAAGGATTATTTGTGATAATCCAAGACATAAGCAAAGACAAGGTTAATTTATGAGAATTTCAGGAATAAACATACCAGATGAAAAGAAAGTTGAAATCGCCCTAGGCTATATTTATGGAATAGGAAGAAGTAATGTTTATGAAATTCTTGAAAAAGCTAAAGTTGAAGGAGCAAAAAGAGTAAACACATTAACAGAAGAAGAGCAGAAAAGAATCCAGCAGGCTCTAGAAAGTTATAAGATTGAGGGAGATCTTAGAACAGAGGTAAACTCAAACATAAGAAGACTTAAAGATATTGGAGCCTACAGAGGAATGAGACATGCAAGAAACTTACCAGCTAGAGGTCAAAGAACAAGATCAAACGCCAGAACAAAGAGAGGAAAGAGAGTTACAATTGGAGCTATTAAGAAAGAAGTAGCTACAAAAATGGGACTTGATACTAAATAATTATGGCAAAAGCAGAAGTTAAAAAAACAACTACAAAGAAAAAAGTTAATAGAATTACTGAAAATGGTAAGGTCTATATTAGTGCAACATTTAACAACACATTAGTGACTTTTACAAATAACAAGGGGGACACTGTTGGATGGTCTTCGGCAGGAGCAACTGGATTTAAGGGAACAAGAAAATCAACTCCATTTGCAGCTACAACAGCTGTAGAAGTTGTAGCTAAAAAAGCTGTGGCTGGAGGAATGAAATCAGTAGAAGTTTACGTAAAGGGTCCAGGGGCAGGAAGAGACTCAGCTTTAAGAGCAATTAAAAGCGCAGGTCTTTCAATTCTTCAAATTGCAGATATAACACCAATCCCACACAATGGACCAAGAGCGAGCAAGAAAAGAAGAATATAAAACATATGGCAAGATATACAGGACCAAAACATAAACTAGCTAGACGAGAAGGAGTAAATCTTTTAGATAAGACTTCTAATTCTTTAGCAAGAAGACTTAATATTCCACCTGGACAGCATGCGAGAAAAAGAAAGAAAAGAGCTTCTGAATACGGAGCACAGCTTAGAGAAAAGCAAAAAGCAAAAGTAACATACGGAATTTTAGAAAAACAATTTAAAAAGCTTTTCCAATACGCTGAAACTCAAAAAGAAGAAACAGGAGAACTTTTAGTAGCGCTTCTTGAGACAAGACTTGATAATGTAGTCTACAGACTTGGATTTTCAAAATCTAGGGCTGGTGCAAGGCAATTAGTTTCTCATGGACACGTTTTAGTAAACGATAAAAAGATAAATATACCTTCATATCAACTCAAAGCAGATGATGTAGTAACGGTTGTAGCAAAATCTCAGACAAATCCTTTAATATTACAGGCTATGGAAGAAAAGAAAGAGTTTGTTCCATATGTTGAGCGTAAAGGAAGCGTGGGAAAGCTCTTAAGAATGCCAAAAAAAGAAGATCTAGAGGTCCCTTTTAATACCCAATTGATTATTGAATATTATTCAAGATAATGGTAGAATAAATCTTTATGATAGAACCTAATTTCAAAGTTATAGAAGAAAAGCTTACAAACGACTACGGAGAGTTCGTAATTGAACCTCTTGAGCCGGGTTATGGTCACACTCTTGGAACTGCATTAAGAAGAGTTCTTCTTATCTCTATTCCTGGAGTAGCAGTAACATCAGTAAAGATTAATGGAGCAAAGCACAGATTCTCTACAATTCCAGGGCTTAAAGAAAATATTGTAGATCTACTGTTAAATATTAAAGGATTAAACTTCAAGCTCTTAAATTCAAAAGATCAAAGTGTCGTTAGGCTTTCTGTTAAAGGCCCAATGGAAATCACAGCAAAAGACCTAGAATTATCAGAAGACGTTGAATTAGCAAACCCAGACCATTACATTGGAACACTCGCAGATAAAAAAGCAAAACTGGAACTCGAAATGACAATTGAAAGAGGATATGGATATTCTCTTTCTGAAGAAAGAAGAAGCTCATCATTAGGAGTAATCCCAACTGATGCAATCTACGCTCCAGTAAAAAGAGTAAATTTCTCTGTTAGCGCAACTCGCGTTGGAAGACAAACTAACTTAGATAAATTAAGTCTAAGTATCTGGACAAATGGAGTTGTTTCTCCAAAAGATGCACTTGATCAAGCAGCTAGAACGCTAAATTCATATTTCCATCAAATTTATGAACCAAAAGCTCAGGATCACGTAGAATCAGATTCTGTTAGATCAGATATTCCAGACACAACACTGAAATTAACAATTGATGAATTAGATCTTCCAACAAGAATTTATAATTCACTAAGAAATGGTGGAATTGAAACAATTGGCCAATTAGTTGAAGCGCCAAGAAAAGACCTCATCTCCATGAGAAACATGGGAGGAAAGTCTATTTCTATAATTGAAGAAAAGTTAAGGGAAAAGGGAATAGAGCTATCTGCCTAAATTGATTTAAGCTTTAATGGGCGTTTATTGTGCCCCGCCTGCAACGCATGCACATAAGTATTGCGGGCAGGCATTTATTGTATATAAATGAGAAAACAAGTTTTTGGACGACAATTTAAAAGAGATAAAAACGAAAGAAAGGCATTATTTTCAGGCCTTGTTTCCGCTATGGTTTTACATGGAAGAATAACTACCACTGAAGAAAAAGCTAAATCGATTAAAGCTGATGTAGAAAAAATTGTAACAAAATCTAAGAAAGATGAAGCAACCGCAAGAAGGCTTCTTAAAGGAATACTAAAAGACCATGAAATTGATAAAATGATAAACGAAGTAGGACCTAGATTCAAGAATAGAGCTGGAGGATATACTAGAATTATAAAAACAGGTAGAAGGTTTTCAGACAACGCTTCAATGGCTATAATGGAATGGGTTGAGGGAGAAGAAGTTGTAGTAACACCAAAACCAGAAAAAAAGGAGACTAAGAAAATAGCAGCACCAAAAAAGGAGGCTAAAAAACCAGCAGTTAAGAAACCAGTTAAAAAAGCTGCAAAAAAGGAGAGTAAATAATGAAAGCGACAAAAGCATCAGATATAAAAAGAGAATGGCATCTAGTTGATTTAGATGGAAAAAATTTAGGTAGAACATCGACTGTTGTTGCAGGGCTTTTAATGGGAAAAGGAAAGCCATATTTTGTTAAAAATTTAGATTGTGGAGATTTCGTGGTTGTAATTAATTCTAAAAAAGTAAAAGTAACAGGGAATAAAGAATCTAAAAAATTATATAGACGTCACTCTGGTTTCCCTGGTGGATTTAAAGAAGAAGTTTTAGGAGATTTAAGAGCACGAAAATCACAAGATATAATTACTCATGCAGTAAAAGGAATGCTTCCGCAGAATAGATTAAGAGATCAAATGCTAGGAAGATTGAAGGTTTACGAAGACTCTGAGCACGAGTATAATGATAAATTCAAAGGAGCATCTAAATAATATGGCAGAAGAATTAAAAACAACAGTTGGCGGAACAAAGAAATATAAAGACTTTATGTTTGCAGTTGGACGTAGGAGAGCAGCTGTTGCACGCGTTAGAGTTTACTCTAAAGTTCCAGATGCTTTAAAATTTGAAGAATACGAAGTTAAAAAAGGTGACTTAGTAGTTAATGGAAGAAATATTTCTGAATATTTTGGAGGAGCAGTTTCAAAATCAATTTATGAACAGCCTTTAAAAACAGCTGATGCATTAAATAAATATGCGATAACTGCAAGAGTTGCAGGCGGAGGAACAGCTTCACAATTAGGAGCGTTTGTTTTAGGAGTCTCTCGAGCACTTGCAGCGATAGATGAAGCCGTAAAGCCTGCATTAAGAAAAGAAGGACTTCTTACTCGTGATCAGAGAGTTAGAGAGCGAAGAAAAGTTGGAACTGGTGGAAAAGCTAGAAGAGCTAAGCAGTCTCCAAAGCGTTAAATTTTATTTTCCTCAATCATTACTTTTATCCAGGGAGCAAGATTTCTATATATCCTAGAATTTTTATCTGTAAGCTCTTGTTTGCTTACCAGTAAAGCGTCGTACGCAAAATCCAGATTTGGCTCAGGTTTGCTATCAATTTCTACAGTTATTACATCGCAAATTTCATGTTCTGTGAATTCACTTTTTGGATCTTTAGTTTTATAATAAATTGCTCCAAGATTTTTTAAATTCTTTAAATATTTTTTGTTTAATCCCCATTCTCTTTCGAGACAATTTAATGCAGCTTCTTCTGTAGACTGAAGTTTTCCATTTATAAAAAGTTGATGGGAAGAAGAGGTTGCGTCATAAGTTTTATCAAATGCCGGATGTTTTCTATGCTGTACCAGAAATTTTCCATTAAAAATTAATGTTACAGTTAAAGCTTTGTGTAGGATTCCTTTTTTATGTGCATCCCATTTTTCGATTTCCCCTAGAATGTTTCCGTCTCTATCAACTTTAGCAATAAATTGTTTTTCTTTATAATAATCTAGCATTATTTTCCTTCGTTTCTTTTAGTTTGTGAATAGTAATAAATTGCTTCCGCTAAATCTTTTTCTATAACTTCTGGAAATAATTTATCTTCTTTAAAACATAAAACAGAATGTTTTCCGTTTAAAAATCCTACATCCGATGTTCTTCTTTCAGATGTTCTAAATATTAAATCTGCAGATCTAATTAAGCCTTCTGTGTCTCTTAATTTCCAAATAGATTCTTCATCGATCTCAAAGTTTACTTCTCTTGCTTTAATTGCGGTTCTAACATTTGAATCTTCACCTCCAAAATCTAGTGCAAGACAAACAATTTGGCCAGTATTATTCTTAGTCTCCTCTTCTGCTTTTTCAATTTTACTGAGTAGTTTTTTTGGTAATCTATCGCGTCTTCCCAGATGAACAAAACGAGAATTATACTCTTTAATTTCATCCAGATAGTTATCGATAATAAATCCAAATATTCGCATCAAGTTTTTGATTTCATTTTCGTCTCTTTTCCAGTTGTCAGAAGAAAATCCCCAAAGTGTAACTGTTTTTATAGGGAAGGGTCTAAAAAATCTAAGTAAATTAATTGCAACCTTAAAACCTTTTTCATGTCCCCAAAAAGCGGGTCTATTGTTATTTTTAGCAAACCTTCTATTTCCATCGGGGATTATGAAAATATGTTTGGGGAAATTATCGTCAGAAATATTTCCTAATTCTGGAAAATTTTTTATGGCTTCTTCCCTTTTTTCAGAAAGATCATTCATGGGAGTTAATTATACTTGACTTGAGGCTAAAGAACAATGTCGGGGTGCCGAGAATCGAACTTGGACCACACGGCCCCCAGCCGCGCATTCTAC
>CAZMGC010000046.1:3634-5351 GCA_964565795.1 uncultured Gammaproteobacteria bacterium | reverse complement strand
CCTTCGCGAGATCTTTCTCCAACTCCTGCAAAAACCACACTTCTTTTTGGAGCAAGAGTAACAACGTTATGGATAATTTCAGTTAACAGAATCGTTTTTCCCACACCTGCCCCTCCGAAAAGTCCAAGTTTGTCTCCTTTTAAGACAGGGGAGAAGAAGTCTAGTGCTTTTATGCCTGTTTCAAGAAAATCCGTGTGCGTTGCAACATCCTCATATGTTAAATGCTCAGAATAAATAGAAGACTTCTTGGCAGTTTTTATTGGTCCTTTTCCGTCAATAGGCTCACCAAAAATATTTATAATTCTTCCAAGCACCTCTTCTCCTACAGGAATTTGAATTGGCGAATTAGTATTGATAATTTCTGCTCCCCGGTAAAGTTTGTCAGTTGAAGAGAAGCAGAGGCAGTAAAATTCAGTTTGGCTAATTGAAGAAACGACTTCCATTCGGACTGTCGGGTCTTCTTTTAGAGTTAAGATATCGTGCGTAATTGGGACATTTCCAGTTTCAAATTCAACTTTAACTACTTGGCCTTCTATACCAATTACTTTTCCGTTATTTTTCATATTAAGTTTTTCCCCAAAGCGAACTACTTGAAAATGTTTCTAGCTGTTTTCTGTTTTGGCTTTGATGGGTAATTCGGTTCTTTTGATTTTTCATAGATATAAGTTGTTTATCTATATTTTCTGTTGCGCTGTCAAGAGAAGTTAGGCGTGAAGCTATTTTAGCGAGCTGAGATTCTCTTACTGTTTGTTCAAAAATTGATGCAAATATTTGTTTTTCAAAAAACTCAAGAATTTTTTCAAGCGAAGGTTCAAAGAAGAACTTTACTGGTTCTCTATTTTCAGTTTTTTCTGTTAGAGCATGTCCTGAGATATCTGAAAATGTGGCATTCTGCTTTATGAAGTTTTGAAATTCTCCATAAAATACTACTGTTTTCTGGTAACTAATTATAAACTTAAGAATTTCTTCCAGTCCTTTTTCATCCACATTTTGATCGGGAAAATCAAAGTAAAAATATTTCTGTTTAAGTTTAGACTCTTTCCACAGTGTCAGTCCAAGCTTTCCGATAATAGCTATGTCGTAGTTCTTGTCTTTAGGAGTTTTTAAGAATAAATCAAATGTTCTTTTGATTAGGTTTCCGTAAAGACCTGTGTTAGCAGAAATGAATATATATAAAGTCTTTCCATTTTTATTTATGAAAGCATACTTGGAAGGATCTTTAACTTTTTTTGATTTCATTAGTGCTTCAACCTGTTTTTTATATGAGAAAATAACTTGTTCATAGATATCATGAATTTCGTTTACAAACTCTCTGTCTCTAAGAACTGAATCTCTTGTTCTTCTAATTCGGGAAGCAGCTATTTCTTCATATGACTTAACCATATCGTTGAGTCCGATTAGATTAGCTATTTCATTTTCTAAAACTTCTTTTGTAATCATAATTTTAATAAGTTTATCTTGCTAGGGGTTATCGTGCTAGTGGATAAACATATTTTAGATTCTTTTTTACTTTCATAATAAGATCATTAAAGCTATTAGATGATTCGATCATGTTGTCAATATAGATTCTATAATTTAAGTTAGATTCATAATGTTTAGTGATTTTATCTTTATGTGCGCTGAGGCTCTTAATATCTGTCTTTTCCAAGTTGCTGCCCCATATCAAAGTTAACAGAATGACCTGAACACTGCTAGGAATTATGGCATTTAAATCCTG
>CAZMGC010000046.1:0-3534 GCA_964565795.1 uncultured Gammaproteobacteria bacterium | reverse complement strand
TTATCTTTAACTAAGAAATTACCTGCTCTTTCCAAAAGTCTTGAGTGAATATAGAAAATATCTCCTGGATATGAATTTCTTCCCGGGAATTTGTTTGCAAGAAGGGATAACTCTCTATAAAACTTGGAGTGAGTTGAGAGGTCATCTAATATAACCAGAGAATCCTGTCCAATATCCCTAAAATACTCAGCGATTGTCATTGCGGAGTAGGGAGTGATAAATATTTTACCTGCTGGGTCCTGGGAAGTTGAGGCTATAATGATTACTCTTTCCATCACTTTGTTTTTTACGAAATATTCTTCAATTCTTTTTATGTCAATTTTTTTCTTTCCGATTGCTGCATAGATACATATGTCTCCGGCTCTAGCAGCAGATACAATTGATTGGAGAAGGAAATTGGTTTTACCAGTTTTTCTGTCTCCAATGATTAGTTCTCGCTGTCCTTTTCCGATGGGAACCATTAGGTCAACTATTGAAACACCAGTTTGAAAAGGTTTTTTTATGGTTCTTCGGGTCATAATTCCAGGTGGTGGTATTTCAATTGTTCTAAAAGTTTTAGCTTTTTTTATTAACTTATGGCTGTCTAGCGAATTTCCGAAAGCATCAATGACTTGACCTAGTACCTCTTTTCCAACAGGAATACTAATTGGTAACCCAGTTCTTGCCACTTTTTCTCCAACCCTAATTGGTTTTTTGGTAAATGCCATTATTTCAATATTGTCGGAATTTAAGGACATTACTTTTCCACTGTCACCGTTTTCAAAAATAACAAGTTCATTTGGTTTTGCAGAAGGTAGGCCGCTTACGTGGATAATGGTATTAACTACTTTCGTAACAAATCCCACTTCACCTGTTTCATTTAGATAATCATTAATTGTTTTCATCAAAGAAGTTTTGAAATATATTGTTTTTGATTAGTGAAGAGTTCGTCGATTCTTCTTAAGAGAGAATAATCTGAATATGTCCCATTTGGATTAACGATAATAATTCCGCCTAAGATTTTTGGATCTACTATAAATTCGAAGATCGTCCCATTCATCTTATTTTTATCAGCCCAAAGTTTAATAGAGTCAATTAAATGTTGATCGGGTTCGATAGCTATTGTTAATTTAAGCACTGGTAATTCTTTTACAGATTTTAATAAAGCTTTAAAGAATTTTTCCGTCTTTAACTTATTCTCATAAATGTTTTGGGATTGTAAAATCTTTATGATTTCATTTTTTAAAAGCGTTTGAAAAGGGGATAATGGTTTATCCGCTTTTTTCTTGTAAAGATTTTCAGTTAAGTCTTCGATAAGATTTAGCAATTCATCTTGCTCGTTTTTAGTTCTTATAAGTTTTAGAAAATTATCGTAGTTCATTTTAAATAATGTTTTCTTTTTTTGCTCTATTTAAAGAATCAATTATTAAGTCTTCATGTTCCTTGGTGTCGAGCGATTTTCCTAGGACTGCTTTTGATATGTTTATAAGTATTTTGTATATATCATCATTAACCTTTGTCAACATTTTTTCTCGATATTCCTTTATTTCAATCTCCAGTTTTTCATACTCCTGTTTTATCTTTTCTTTGGCAACACTTTCTGCTTCAAAGGTTTGTTTTTTTATAACATCTTTATACTCTGAATAGTCTGATTTGACATCTGTTTCGATACCTTTATATATATTTCTTAATAGTTGGATATTATTATCATTTACCTGTTTTAATTGAGCTTCGAATTGTTTGGATAGAGCAGTGGAGGCTTCCTCTAGAATCTTCTTTTGATCAGCTAGCATAAGCTCAACAGATTCTTGGAGAAAGTTAGTAGATTCTTGTTTTATTTCTGATGCGTGGAGGATGATTTCTTCTGCCTTTTTATTAGCACTCTCTATTAGCTCGTGATAATCTCGCTGCGCTTTTAATTCTAAATCTTCCCATTTTTCTTCTTCTTTCTCAACTATTTCTTCAGTTTTTCTTTTATTTCTAACTGTGTAAATAACTGACGTGAAAAATAAGCTTAATGAAAAAATTGAAAGCAAGATTAAAAAACCATTAAGTGGAGTAGGGTTGGGCAGGTTAATCATTTACTATAATCATCGCACTTTAAATGATCAAAATCAAATATGCCAAGGCTACGCCGGCGAGGATAATTAACGCAGTTAATAAAACATTTAATACAACTGAAAGCTCTATGAACCTTCTGGCAAGCGGATTTCTTCCAACAGCCTCTATTCCTCTTTGAGCTACTTTTCCAAAGTAAGTAAATCCGAGTATAAATGCAAGCATGACGATTAAGGCTGCTATTACATATCTAAGAGCTTCGATTGGAGACAGGTAGGCAGAGCTTCTTGCATTTCTAAGAACGCTAAAAATATTTCTACTTATTTGATTGCTTCCTGTGCTTGTAAAAACTGGATTTACATCTACCAAAATTAGGCCATCTGAAGCCGCTGTGTAGTCCTCCAGTGCTATTCCCAGGACAAATCCGGTTGATGTGGCTTTTATGCCCACACCGGGCTTAAAGGAGGATGTGATTAGGTCATTTTTTTTAATTTCTCCATTTGAAGTCGATACGAGCACAAGGCTTTTGCCTGAATAAACCACGTATTGAAGTCCAGTTTTCGGAACATCTTCCATAACAATAGCAGGCGCTTTACTAACAACTCCATATATTCCTCCATCGTATTCTTTATTAGATAAGCTGTATTTGCCATTAGAAGAGGAGACGATTGCTCCTTCGGGAATATTTTCCCCAGAAACAGGTACCGTAACTGCAATTCCTGTAAAGTTTTCTTCAGTAGTTTGGGCAAGTGCGCTTTGGGTTCTAATGCTACCAATAAATACCAATACTACCAATAATCCAATATTTAAATATTTGTAGTATTTGAATTTTGTAATATTTGAAATTAGTTTCATTATCCTTAATCAAGCATATTATTAATAAGTTTTATATGTCAAGCCAATATGGCTACTGAAAACATAGAACTAGAAGATCTACTATGTGTTAGTTTGATACTATATTTTATATTATTATATCTATGAAAATAAATGTGAAAATTAGCTTGAAAATTTATGAAAAAAGTTAAGTAAAACATGAATTTCAAACATTTTTTATTGTTTGAAAATATAGAAAATAAGGAGTGAAGAGTAATAAATTATTGAAAAGAATTTTCTACTACAGGATAAGTATATTTATTTTTATTTATAAAAAACTGGAGTATTTTTTAACACCTTTTTTGATGGGAATTAGGTATAAATGTCCAATTTTATAGATGCTGTGAAAACATATTCAGTGAAAATCAAGAAAAACTTCAAAAAATATTAAAAAATTTAGCCTCAATTTTATTGATTTTTTTAGCTTTAAATTTTGTCCAAGTTTCGTGCTTGACAAAGCGTGAAAAAAATGTCGTAATGGATATATCCTAAACTTATACATTTAGAATATGAAATTATACATTTTCTCCAAATACTTAGACATTATACCCTCCAACTTAGACATTTTAGCTTGCTGTCCAATTTCTAAATTTGATTTTATTAAGCTAATTTGAGCGTAGGAAA
>CAZMGC010000045.1:507-6252 GCA_964565795.1 uncultured Gammaproteobacteria bacterium | reverse complement strand
CGCAATATGGACATTTCATAGTAATTTTTTCCTCCGGGCAAATTCTTAAAGTTCTGACACTAAATCTAGTGCCAAGATCGATCATATGCCGCTAACGGTGGGGTGTCAACTAACAATTACTGGATCAAAAAATATCAGTCGTTTTTCTAGCCTCATTTTTAAATGATACCAAAATTTAAGTAAAAATTGAAAAAAAATCGGGTAATAAATTGTGTTTAAAAATTAGAGGGGCGAGTAAAAAAATAGATCGATAAATATAAATTGCTATATTTTACGGCTTAAGCTGATCTGCACTTTTTTCAAGGTTTTTTATCTTTTTTAGGTCATCCGCCAAAGACACCCCTTTTTCTTTAGATTTATTACTTAAATTTTCAATTTCTTGTTTTTGTTTTGTTGAGGAATCTTTAATTCTTGCAAATATGTCACCGACATCTTTCCCTGAATTTTTTGCTTCTTGCGCTTTCACCAAAGACTTTTCTAAATATTTCTGGGCCTTTGTAAGTGTTGTTTCTGCCATTCGGTCATCCCCTTTTTCATAAAGCATTAATGCGCTCGCTGTTCTTTTATCTGCTTGAAGTAAATAAAAATTAGCTTTTTTAACAGAGTCTGTTGTCAGCAATTCAACAACTCTGTCACGTATCATTTTTATTGAATAAAGCGGACTCCCAGGAAGAATTCCAGGATAAGGAAGCTGGTATTCTACAGTTGTAGGTACAGGAATAGGTGTTAAACTGGTAGTAGGCATTGGAATACTTTCTGTAGGTTTTGTTGTAACTTCTATTACTTGTGCTTTCGCAGGTGAGGAAACTAAGATTATGAAAAAAATTATTCCCGGTATTATATTAATCAAATTCTTCATACTTAGTGCGCGGAACTAGCCTACTCTACCACTATAAAACCTTAATTTCAAGAAGCCTTCGTTGGAAAACCAAGCTGCTTAAGAACTAAATTAAGGCTTTCTTCTGCATTATGAGAATATGTATTCACAACAAAGTCGTAATATTTTCTGTCCCAATAGACCCAACTCTGGTCTCCATCTGCATACATTCTCCTCCATTTTTCAATATCATTTTTTTCTCTTTCAATAACTTCTTGTTTTGCTGTTTCAAGAGACTGTTGTTCACGATTTATAAGCCTATCAATTCTTATGTCCATATGATCTTCCCCAGCTGAGTCTTCACAAACAACGAGAATTTTAAAAACACCTGGAATACCCTGCGCATTGTATCCAGCAAGTTTTGCTTCTAAGATAAGGTCTTTTTCCTCCTTTAGCATCTTTTTAAGCTCTTCATCAAAAATCTGATCCTCATTATCTGGTCTTTTATCAGTATCTTTTGGATTTAAATTTAGCCTTGCTCTCACTCTTTCCCAAAAAATATCTCCACCCTCTACGTGACGCCAAGAAAGAGTATTGGCTAAATGTTTTGCAAGAGTTGTAGAACCAGATGCGATTCGGCCCGAAACGGTAATATTTCTTATATCTCCGAGGTCAGTGGGTGTCATTCATAGATTATAAAGCTTTATGCTTTTATCATCAAGTCGTATTGCTTGACAGCTCGTGCTATAATTTTCCCTATGAGTTTTGGATCAGAAAGAATCGGATTTGAACCGCCTATGCCTAGGGCTATAGAGACAGTAGTATTTTCAGCTGTCAATTTTTCTCAAACTACAGGAAGCATGGAGCTAAGCAGATCACATAAAGGTCGCCAGGGAGAAAAGAAAGACAGCAATGGAAGCATGCCGTATAGACAAGGAGGCTCAACAAGAAGAGAATCAGGCAGCAAAACAGGCCAGAAGAGACCTAACGGCGGAAGCTCAAATAATGGAAATGGTGGCCCACGACCTCATTAATTATTCTCTAGTGCGATAATTCCCGGCAAAGACTCTCCAGACAAAAATTTAAGCATTGCGCCTCCACCCATTGATACGAAATCAAAGCTGTCAAACAACCTGTGTTTATTTAGAAAAGCTACTGTATCTCCTCCCCCAGCAATCTTATAGGCATTACAATTAACAATAGATTTTGCAATTCCTAAAGTATTTTTCTCAAAACCACCTTCTAAAAAACCCATTGGGCCATTCCAGACCACCATTTCGCTTTGTGAAATAATATTCTCAAATTCATTAACGCTCAAATCTGCAATATCTCGTCCTTCTTCTGACGAATCTGCAACTATAATTTTTGCTTTACTGCTTTTTATACCCCTAATGACACTTCTGTCTTTATCTGAAATCTTTCCCCCAATTAGAATATAGTCTGCGATATCATGCATTTTAGATATTATTGGTAGCTTGGTTTCCATCTTCGCTCCCCCTAATATAATAGTAAGAGGACTTTTCTGGGAACTAATTACGCTTTCCAATACTCTGACTTCTTTAGTAAAATGAAACCCTGGATAGTGGGGTAAGAATTTTGGAATTCCAACAATCGATGCATGTTCCCTATGGCTAGAACCAAATGCTTCGTTAATATAAATTTCCCCAAGGCCTGCTAATTCTTTCGCAAAATTAAGATCATTATCTTTTTCTTCTTTATAAAATCTCAGATTTTCAAGCAAAACTAAGCCATTCCTAATCTTCCAGCCTTTAAATTTTCCGAGCTCAATCTTAGACTCTTGAGATTCAAATTCTTTTGCAAACCATTTTGCTACAGGTAAGAGACTAAATTTCTCATCCCATCCTTCGGGACGCCTTAAATGACCAAGAATTACTACTTCACAGTTATTTTCTAGAAGATACTCTATGGTAGAAAAACCTGAAACAAGCCTTGTTTCATCTAGTATTTCGCCGTTTTCAGAAAGCCTTACATCGCATTCATATCGAAGAATCACTTTTTTATTTTTTATTTCCTCGGATCCTAGGTTCGGTAAATTTGCCATAAATTAGTCTGTAAATTCCTGACAGAACATTTCTCCGTAAATTCCTCCATCGATTACGCCAATACCAACTCTTCCAAAATTCCCTGAAAGAATATTTTCGCGATGTCCTGCGCTATTCATGAGCCCCTGCATCGCAAGCTTGGTGCTAGGAGCTAGGGCTAAATTCTCACCAGCAAATTTATAGGTAATGTCTTTTTCAGCCATTCTATCAAAAGGTGATTTTCCTTCAGGGGTGTAGTGAGAGAAATATCCACGATTTAACATATCCGTACAATGAGATCTTGCAACCTCTCTTAGACTTTGATCCTCCTCTACTGGCGGAAGATCCATATTTGCCCTTTCTGCATTTACTAAATTAAGCATTTCTACTTCAGAATCCCTATCAACTTTTACGCTTGCAGTTTTAAAATTCAACTCTAAAAGCTCATCGCTTTTTGGCTCAACTGTTAGAAAAGTTAAAGCATCATTTACTGCCCCGCCAAAAACATCATTAAGTTCTTTATCAAAGCCTTGAATACTAGACACAAGTGGAGCTCCTAATTTAGAAGCAGCGACAGAATTTTTCATAAATGGAGAGAGAGGAAGAGCAACCACCATAGTTAAAATAAACGACAAAAGCACAAACGCGGATGAAACACCTGGTAAAATTCCCAATACTTTTTCAACTTTTTTAGGATAATCAATCCCCTCAAGTCTTTTAAAAATAAACGGCAGAATAGTATGTCTTAGGAAAATAGTTAAAATGATCTCGCAAAGAAAAGCTGCTAGAAAAAATCCCAATGCATTTCCGAATCCTTTTGGAATACTAAATGTATTAACTAAAAAATCCCCAAAAATATCATAAAAAGTTAGACCAAATAAAAATGACGCTAGAAAACTTATAAAATCAGCAAATCCTTTTATAAAACCTAATGCATACCCTTCAAGAGCATAAAAAGCAATTATTATAAATATCGCCAAGTCTATAAAATTAAAATTTACAAAAGGAATTGTAAGAAAATGTAGAAATGCCTGAATCTGTTCAATCGAAATCACAAAAATATTATAGTAAATTGTTGTCTCTTTGTCTCCCTCAATGATACTATTATCTAATGGATACTATAAGAAAACTTTATCGAAAGTTTCGAAAGAAAAGATATTTTGGCCTAGTGGTGTTTATTCTTGCAGTAATCGCGGGATTAATCGCATATAATTTTATTCTTAAAGATCTTCCCTCCCCCACCAGACTAAATAATCCCACAGCAATTCCAGAATCAAGCCAAATTTTCGATCGCGATGGAAAACTTTTATATACAGTTTACTCAAATAAAAACAGGACTCAAATTCCCCTTAAGGAAATTCCAAAGCATGTGCAGGAATCGACAATTGCAATTGAAGATAAAGATTTCTATAGACACGGAGCGATTGACATAAGAGGAATCACGAGAGCATTAGTTGCAAATATTTCAGGAAAACCTATTCAAGGAGGCTCCACTATTACCCAACAGCTTATAAAAAGTAGTCTTCTAACATCTGAGCGCTCCGTTCAAAGAAAAGTAAAAGAGATTGTTTTGGCATTTGTAACTGAGGTCCTCTATTCCAAGTCACAAATTCTAGAAATGTACTTAAATCAAATCCCTTATGGAGGAACTGCATACGGAATTGAGGCAGCATCGAAAACTTATTTTGGAAAAAGTGCAAAAGACCTAACTCTTGCTGAAGCTGCTCTCCTGGCGGGACTCCCACAAAGCCCTACTCTTTATTCACCGTTTGGATCCCGTCCTGATCTAGCAAAAAACAGACAAGAAGTAGTACTTAGGCAAATGAGAGAACAAGGATACATTACTCAAGAAGAGGAAGAAGCTGCAAAAAAACAAAAACTTGAATATAAAAATGTTTCCAATAATATACAAGCTCCTCATTTCGTTCTTTACATAAAAGATCTTATGGAAAAGAAATATGGAGATAAATTTACCGAAGAAGGCGGATTTAGAATCACCACTTCTCTGGACTCAAGTATTCAGGCATTTGCAGAGCTAGCAGTTGCTACTGAAGTTGCAAAGTTAAGGTTTGCCAGAGTTTCAAATGGAGCAGCTGTAGTAAGCGACCCAGGAAATGGAGACATATTGGCTATGGTCGGAAGCAAGGATTATTTTGACACCTCAATTGATGGAAATGTTAATATAGCGTTAGCTCTAAGACAACCTGGATCCTCCATAAAGCCAATTAATTACGCCGTAGGAATTCAAAATGGCTACTCAGCAGCAACAATTTTTGTAGATAAAGATACATGCTATCCTCAATCAAATGGCCCTTCTTATTGTCCAAAAAATTATGATGGAAAATTTCATGGTGCGGTATCTCTTAGAGAGTCATTAGCAAGCTCTCTTAATATCCCAGCCGTAAAAATGCTAAAACTTAACCATGATGGCTACTGCTACTGCCATGGGAATAAATACATTTACTGATCCCCAAAGATACGGACTCTCTCTTACTTTAGGAGGAGGAGAGGTAACCATGCTCGACATGACCACAGCTTTTGGAGTATTTGCAAATAAAGGATATCGCGTTGATTTGAATCCGGTTATTGAGGTTAAAGATAGCAGAGGAAAAACTCTCGAAAGGAAAAAGAATCAGGCTCCAATATTTGGAAAAAGAGTTTTACCCGAAGAAGTTACGTTTATAATTTCTGATATCTTAGCTGATAATCAGGCCCGAGCAATGGCATTTGGAACTAATTCAGTACTAAACATTCCTGGCCAATATGTTCCAGTCAAAACAGGAACCACTAATGACTACAGAGATAACTGGACAATAGGATATACTCCGAAATATGTTGTTACCACATGGGTAGGAAATAATGACAATACGCCTATGGGGGCAGTTG
>CAZMGC010000045.1:0-497 GCA_964565795.1 uncultured Gammaproteobacteria bacterium | reverse complement strand
TTGTATCTGGAGTAACTGGCGCATCCCCTATCTGGCATGAAATTATGGAATTTTTACTAAGCGATGAAAAAACAACACCCTTATCTCCTCCACAAAACGCAGTTAGGCTAAATGTTTGCCGCCAATCAGGACTTTTTCCCGCTGAAGGAGCAAGCTGCGAAATGAGAACTGATTATTTCGTAAGGAATAAATTCCCTAAAAGAAGAGATCCAGGCAAAACTAATGTGTATGTGGATAAGAACACCCAGGATCTTCCAAAAGATCCAAAACAAACAGATAACCTAGAACTTAAAGAACACTATGTTATAACTGACGATACGGGCGATAGATATTGTGTAACTTGTTCGCATCCAGAACTCTCACCATCTCCTACCCCAAATCCTTAAAGTACCTCTTTAATGTAAGATTCTAATTTTGTATAATCCAGCTTGGACTCGTCCATAAAACGAGGCTAATTTCGTATTTATCTCTCCTGCTCATTTATAAATTATGGAAAT
>CAZMGC010000044.1:0-6297 GCA_964565795.1 uncultured Gammaproteobacteria bacterium | reverse complement strand
TGGAAAGCGGATGTCGTCGTAAGGCGACCGGGAGTTCGAATCTCCCACTCTCCGCAGTTCGACAGGCTCACTGCAAGTGAGATTTGTCGAAGCTTTTGGGAGATGAGAAGTTTACCCTGAGCGAAGTCGAATGGGAATCTCCCACTCTCCGCAGCATTAAAATGATTGCAATTTTGAAGCAGTTAGCTAAGCGCTCTTTTCTAGAGGAAAGTTTTTCACTAGCCAGTCACCTGATTTTTCCATAAAAGTTGGTTTTATATATTCTCTATAAGGGAGATACCTAACCAGTACATCTTTCACATGATCTTTTCCGATATCTCCCAAAGAAATGGTCAATATTCCCGGAAAAATACTTTTTGTTCTTATATTTAAAACGTCAACACCGTTTCTTTTAATAAAATAAAAATCATATAGTTCATGCCAAATGTAAAAATGGTCTTCAAGCATAAATCCCTCTGTAGAGATTTTATAATGAAAATTTTTTGGTGGAACATATGCAAAAGCAAATGAAACAAAAACTAAAGAACCAACTACAAACATTAGCATGTATTGAGAAAAAAGGAAAAGAATTACCTCGATAAATAAAGCTATAAGAAGCGCAGTCATATAAAATTGTTTTGTTCTAACCTTAAAAGGCCTACCCGGAGCTGACCAAGAAAGAAGAGTTTTAACGGCATGATCGTGAACTTGAGACATTGCACTACCTGCTCTTTCACTGGGGTAAATATTTTCGTTTTCAGGGGCAGAATCCATACTTTTACTTTATATCACTACCCATGCTTAGTCAACCCGCCTGCATGCCTTTGAAAAAACTAATGGCGGACAGGGAAAATAATTGACACTTTTTCTAAGGTCTGTCAATATTTAACAAATGGACTTAAACGAAGAAGTTGAGCTTATAAAAAAGGAGCTTTTAGAGCTTATTATTAAGCATTTAAAAGAAAATAAAATTGAAGCGGCCGAAGCCCAACAGCTTGCAAAAGATTTCCTTGCTGTTTTACCAATTAAAGACCATGAAGATTTACTACAGAAACTTAAAGACCTAGGAATAAAATATAAAGAAGCAAATGAAATTTACCTAGAAGAACTTGAAAAAACTACGGATGCTAACAGAGACAACACGCTAAGCCAAGTCCGCGACCAAATAAGTCATGGTAATATCGATAACGCTATTCAGACAGCAAAAGCTTTAACAGATCAGCCTCAACAATCCTAAATTTATAATTTAGCTGTAAAATTTATATCAAGTATAAATCTTATTATTTTAATAAAATGGGCAGACAACTTAGTTTAAATTGACAAAATAAACCTATAAATTTAGACTAAAGAAAGTATTAAATATGAGCACAACACCTGGAGTAGGAGAATCAACAACGCAAGTTGCACCAGCGGAAGCAGTAACGCCTGTGACTTCTCAGCCGGGTATAGTCGCGGAAACTTCAAGCGCAAATGCTGGCCTCCTAAGAACAATTGAAACAGCAATGGCGCAAGCTCCAGCAAATAAGGTTGATGTGGGTGTAGCCTCTCTTGCAGAAACTACGCCAGATCAGCTTCCAACTGTAACTATCCCTCAAGATCCATCTGTTGAAACACCGGAGCCAGCAAAATTAACCCAAGCTGAAACTGTAACACCTCAAACCCCCGAATCCACATATTTCCCATATGCTGCACAGGCAAAAAAAGCACTAGAAGAAGCAAAGGCAAGAGGAGCAAGTCAAAGCGACATTGAAGGGCTGGAATTAAAACTTCAACAAGCTACTACAAAAGAAGGGCTACTTATGACCGGCATAGCCCTCATTCAGATAGATGAAGAAATTACTGAGGCACAACTAAGAGGCGCATCTCAGGAAGAACTTTCAGAGCTTACTGCCAAAAAAGCTAAAGCTGTTAAAGCAAGAGAGACACTTTATGAAGAATCTTTTAAGCAAATTAAAGCTCACGTTGAGAGAAATAAAGAACGTGATCCTAGGACTTTTGAACAAGCTGTTGATGATTTTATGTTAAAAGAGGCAAGGGAAATTATGGACGCTATGCAGCTTGGCCTAACACGTGCTACAGAGGCTGGAGATGAAAGCGAAATAGAAGCTGCAAAATTAAGACTACAAGCTGCAGAAATGCACGTAGGAATAATTAAAAAGAAAAAAGGAAGAGGATTAAGAAGCCTACTTAACTCAATAATCCTGTCTGCAGGCGCTACAATACTAGGAGAAACATTTAAAGTATCAAAAGGAGAATTTACTCCTCAAAGAGGCCACTAAAAGCTTTTATTAAACAGGTAAAACTGATAAAATACGCACAATGGAGAGGTCGCATAGTGGACTAGTGCGGCTGTCTTGAAAACAGCTGTGGGTGCAAGCCTACCGCGAGTTCGAATCTCGCCCTCTCCGCACACCTCAACTAAGGCTTGCAAGCTTGACATAGAAATTAAAATAGATCAAACTAAAATAGTGAAATTCTCTGTCCGGATTTTATATTTATTTCTTTTTTTAGCCTCATTTTTTCTTCTTGCAAGTAAAAGCGTGCATGCACAAACCTCAACAACAACCACAATTGGCAATTCAGAAAAGGCAACTCAGACTAGATATGCTCCTGATCTAAATCCGGATGTCCCCTTAAATCAACATAGTTATATTCAGGCAACTATGATTGAGGTCATGTCTTCAATGGTTTGTCAGCTTTCTGGAGTAGATCCAATCAGAAAAGATCACAAATGCTTAGGAGTTAATCCTGAAACTGGAAAGATTGGTTTTGTTGAAAATGGAGGAGGAGCAATAGGAGCTGTGGGACTTTTTATAAGCTATACATTTACTCCACCCGTTAGCTCTGGTGACTATGTAAGATATTTAGCTGGAAATTTCGGGGTAGCAAAAAAAACGTATGCAGCAGTTAGCCCATGTGCAACAAATAATTCTCAGGGTTTTGGATTTTGCGGAATCTCACCTCTCCTAGATATTTGGGTAGCCATGAGAAACATCGCTTACCTTTTGTTTGTGATTATTTTTGTAATTATCGGGCTTGCAATTATGCTCAGGGTTCATATTGATCCAAGAACTGTAATGACTATAGAAAACCAAATACCTAAAATTATAATTGGAATAATCCTTGTTACATTTTCATTTGCAATTGCAGGGCTTTTAATTGACGTTATGTACGTGGCGATTTATTTAGTAGGAGGAGTTTTAATTAATGCCGATAAGTCACATCCCATTACTGTAGGGTTGGGAGAAATTGCTACATCTCCTACTCCATTTGATATCATAAATAGACTTTGGCCAGGATCAAGCAATGGAGGCTTTGATGGTGGAGGATTTGGCGAGTTGGCACTTCAAGGTCAACAGACTGTACAGTCACTAACTGTAAATGTTCTTGGTGGACCAGGAAGACCGGACTTTGATGCAAGCAAAATGACTCCTGGAATTCTAGATCTAGTTACCGGTGGATTTACTGCCATCCTAGGAATAATTGTAGGGGTTGCAGCGGCATTACTTATTTATATAGCGCTTATTTATACAGCCATAAGACTTTGGATTATACTTGTTGTCTCCTACATATCAATTCTTCTCGATATAGTATTTGCGCCTTTCTGGTTCTTAATTGGATTATTCCCAGGATCAAATGCAGGTATCGGAGGCTGGATTAAAGATATGCTTGCAAATTTAGCTGTTTTCCCTACGGCAATTGCAATGTTTATTTTAGCTAAGGTATTTAGCGAAATAGCTAGAGAGAGCAATGCTGGTTCAATGTTCGTTCCCCCACTTGCTGGAGGAGGAGATCTCTCGGGAGATATTTTTGCAGGAATTATCGCATTAGGATTTTTATTTATGACTCCACATGTTCTCCAGATTACACGCGGCGCAATTAAAGCTCCTAACATTAATTATGGCCCTGTATTTGAGCCTGTAGGACAAGCCGGTGGAACAGTAGGATCATTTATATCAACGGCTGGAGCAATGAATGCTAAAGTTCCATTACCTGGTCAAAAAGGTGGAAGAGATGCTCTATACAGGAGAATATTTAAGTTTTAATTACTAAACTGAACCCTTGAATGATCTTTTTAGAAGATCCATACCAGCAACTATTGTGCCTCCTTTTACTCCTCTTGCCAAACCCTCCAGAATCATTCTAGGTATAAATAAATCAACAAAGAACTTCTTCAAAAACTTAAATCCATTACCAAATCTCTTTTTGTATTCCTCTTCTTGAACATGACCCATAAGTCCAGCTGCTGCCAGGTCTTCCATAGCTTCATAAGTCTGTCCGCGATCTAAAGCTAAAGCCTTAATGTTGTAGTACATTTGAGCCTCAGAATTAGGTTTGTGTATTTTTTGTCTAAACTCATGAAATTCATCCTGCTGCTTTATCCATCTTTTTATTTTCTTAGCCTTAGACATTTTCTCTTCACCCTTATAGCTTTCTTCTGCGCTGTAAACATTTTCTCCTCTCCTAAAGAAGCCCACGGTTGCGTCTATTACTGCATATGCTTTATCTTTTGCATAGTCGTCCCCATGAACGCCTGTAATACCTTTTGAGAATTTAGCTATAAACTCTACCATCTTATGGTAGTCAGTTATAAGTCCTAAGTTATCCATGGCTTCTGCTATTGCTCCGTTTGTTGCATTAAATTGCGCCATATCTCTAAAATGCCTTGCAAAAGACTCTTGCCCAGGCTGATCATAGTCGGTGTCTTCTAAGATTACATCGTTCATGAATGGTGCAAATGCAAATTTAACATTTGCTAAATCTGGAGCTACTCTTTCAGTTTCCGCTCTTACTTCTTCCAAGAATCTTAATTCATCTGGGCTTAAATTCGATACATTTCTTATATGATCTGGTGGAAGCGCTGGATCATAACCTCCTCCACTCATTGCCTGCACATGGCTTATGGCATCTTGAAGCTTATAATCTAGATCCGGTTCCTGACCGGGAACATAGGTTATCCCATCTGGATTTTTAACTCCTCTAACTTTTGCGAGTTTTATTTCATTAAGAAGATTAAGCTTGCGCTGTAATACATTCCAGTCAACATCTAATTCTCTACGACCCCCTGGCGCATGCGGATCACTTACCTTAATTTTCTCTTTAAATATATTTTTCCCTCCAAAAGTCTCATACTCTTTACCCGAACTATCTTTTTTTAGCTTAAGTTTATTTAAGTATGGAATTATTGCTAAGGGATTATCTTTCCCTACTCTTTCCCAAATTAGAGTTCTTATTTCTTCCTTTACGTGATTTTGCTCATGACTACTATGAGCATGATGCCCACCTGCAGGATTTAAAATATACCTATAAACTACTCCTAAAGCAGATTGCAAATCATCCCTTAATTCCGGATGATGTGCTCCTCCCCCATGATGAGCAGTGGGAGGTTTAAGAAATACTGAGCGCAAATAATCAGCCTTCATCTGATCAGTCATCTCCTTGTCACCCCAACCAATTGGCTTACCTCCAGGTTTTTCAAAAATTAACGATGAGAAATTAAGCATTAACCCAAGCGATGTGTCATTTGGATTAACAGGCGTGAAATTTGAACCAGCATCTTTATGCTTTATAGCATATCCACGAACACTGCCCTGAAGCTCAAACTGTGCATTCGTTTGTCTTAATGTCATTCCAACCGCTCGCCAGGAAGCCATCCAATCTCTAACTCCAGTCATAGTTGGAAGTTCAAACATTTTAATTTCATCATCTCTAATTTTCTCAATCCTAGTCTTACCCCATCCTTCTACTGATTTGTATCTCTGCATTGCATCAGTAAATCTATCAAACCATCTCATGCCTCCTCGCCCTGCTCCTATCGTAAACCTACTGTAAAGCCATCTTGCAGGATTAAAAATTTTATTAAATCCTTCTAGGGGAGTAGATTCCCAAGCTTTATTTCCTTTTGGCACTTGTCCTTGTGAGGTCCATGCAGCTTTTCTTTGTTGATTATTAAAGAGTGCTCTACCTAAATTATAAGCAATTTTGATTTCCCACTCTTCCATATTTTCAAATCCAGCTAACGCTCCGGTTGCCATCCCAGGATTTGCCTTAACAATTGCAAGTAACTCCCTGAACTCTGCTAATACTGATTTCCCCTGATCTGTTTCAAATTTACCTGTAACTTTATTAATCTTAGTTCCCATCATTTCCTGGTCATTGTCCACGTTTATATATCCATCTCTAGATACAGTTACGCTATGGGCTGACTCTAAAAGCCTTTCGACTAACGCTACCCCTTTCCACTTTTGAAGAACTTGTTGGTATTTAGGAAGTACGCTTTCTGCCATTTGAGAAGCTGGCTCAAGTCGACCCGTTACG
>CAZMGC010000043.1:0-6392 GCA_964565795.1 uncultured Gammaproteobacteria bacterium | reverse complement strand
ACTACCTCTTCCCATTCCGAACAGAGTCGTAAAACACTTCAGCGTTCACGATACTCGGGCTAGACCCAGGGACAATAGATCAAGGCCGGGATCGTTAGTATAAATTCAAAATAGCCACCAGAAATGGTGGTTTTTTGTTGACTTTTAGACTTATAGTGATATAATCCATATAATGGGAGAAAGAGAGTTACCAATTTCAGCAGCGCATGATCCTATGGTTGCAGGAGATAGCGCGGGAGCAGAAGCTATTGTTGATCCTGAAACAGAAGCTAGAATTAATGCTGGATATCAAAGGTTAGTTGAGAGAATTGTAACTTCAGGAGTACATTATAAGCAGTTTTTTCCTGATGGTTTTAGTTTTTCTCCAGACCCAGATCAGCTCGCTCGCGTTCGAATAGCTCTAGATACAGCTCTTGGAACTCTTACTGAAAGGGAGACAAGAGTATTAGTGTTAAGAAATGGACTAGATGGTGAAGATCCTAAGTCACTTTCTCAAATAGGTTTGGTTTTGGGTGAAAATCCGATTACCGGAGAAAGAGCAAGGCAGATAGAGGTAAAAGCAATTCGAAAATTAAGACATCCAATAAGAGGATTGAATTCAGCTCTTGGGGAAGCATTAGGTAGAGAAAATGTTGTTCGATTCTAGCTTTTAAATGCAAAAATTACTATAAAATCGGAGAATTGTCGTTTTTTACCATATCTCTCATTCCAATTATATTTATAGCTTTTTATAACTTTAAATCCGTTTGATTTAACGAGTTTAACCAAATCTTTCTTAAGCATGAGGTTATAATATCTTTCTTTGCCCTTGGCGATTTCTTCACGGGTTGTTTTTGGCTCTTTTCCTTCCTTCCACTCTATAAAAAGTATGCCTTTAGGTTTAAGAATTCTTTTTATTTCGGAAAATGCATTTGATAATTCACTGGGTTTAAGGTGGTGAAGGGAATTTCTTGCCCAGATTCCGTCAAAGAAGGTGTCTTCGTAAGGAAGTGTATTTCTTAAATCACTTAGTTTTACTTCAGCCTTGGGAGCTCTCTTTTTTGCAAGCTTCAAAAGCTCACTGGAGCCATCAATTCCATAGGTGTCATAACCATTTTTTACAAAAACAGCGAGCTCTCTTCCAAATCCACATCCTAGATCTAGAACCTTTGAGTTTTTTGGAAGAAGTTTTGCAAATTCTTTTATTTCTTCATTGGAATCTAGCGCTATGTTTTCAATTTCGTAATCCTTAGCGATCGCGTTGTAGGTGTCAATTGTTTGATTCTTCTTGTTCACGCGGTAATTATAGCAAATGTAAGGAATTAAACTAATTGCAAGGCTAATTTAACCTGTAGGAAATTACTATTTACCGGTTTGATTAATTATTAATTATCCTAAAGTATTGTTTAGCCTTGATTTAATACATTAGGGGTATATAATAGTCGCCTTATGCGTTTTTTAAAAGAAAGAAAACAGCCCCCTCCGCCTGAAGCTGTAAAAGCGCCGATTCCCTTATGGCATTTAAGGATTCAGCAGTCTCACGGTTTCCTAATGTCCGAAGTAGGAGCGTTAAAAAGCGCTATGCCAGGAACTCAAGAAGAAATTGAGTTATCGTGGAGTGTTGCTAAACGCGTAGGCAATTTTACAAGAGCAATTTTAAATGCATATGGTGTGGGATCTGGAAGTTGGCATGAGCATGATGCAGTTGGTCTCAGCGGAGATGTTCCAGCTTATGTTCAGATTCAGGAATTCGAAGATGGGTCAAGAATGTATTATGCGCCTTTAAGAAATGAAGTGAGCTATGTCCAGGTATTAAGGACAGACCGTTTTAGAAGAAGAGTTTACAACATAGGAGGAAGAGAGATTAAAAAACCTGAAGAATGGGGAAGGGACGAGATCATTCGAGAGAGAGTTATAGACAGGATGATGGGTTTACTCCCAGATGAAGTCAGAAGCGGACTTTCTGATCAACATAAGGGTGTTAGAAGGCGATAGTGTTCTTGTTTGTTAGGCTCATGAGTGGTATACTTGTGCTTAGATTAATTATGAAAGGAAATTTATTAAATGGCAAATGCTACATCAATGGCCGAATTAATGGCCAAGACCAAAACCTCGATCAAATCATTTAAAAAAGGCGAAACAATAGAGGGAACCATTACTAAGTTAACATCTTCAGAAGTTCTTGTCGAAATTGGTGCGAAAACAGAAGCATCAGTTATGGAAAAAGATAGAGGTCTTATGAAAGCTCTTCTTTCAACTCTTCATGTTGGGGATAAGGTTACAGTTTCGATTTTAAATCCAGAGTCTGATCAAGGAAATCCTGTCGTTTCATTAAGAAGATTTATGGATGAGAAGCATTGGGGTGTTTTGGAAAAGCTCCTAAAAGAAAAGACTCCAGTTGAGGTAAATGTTAATGATTTAACTAAAGGCGGATTTTTAGTTACTTATGAGAGTTTTTCAGGATTTCTTCCAAACTCACAAACCATATTAAATGATAGTCCAAATAGTTTTGTTGGTAAAAAAATAAAGGTTGTAGTTCTTGAGATTAATAGGCAGCTACATAAAATTATCTTCTCCCAAAAAGCTGCAATGGGTGATGAAGACTTTTCAAAAGCGACCGCTGTAGTTAAGTCTGGAGAGATAGTTGATGCAGTTGTTTCTAGTACTACACCTTTTGGAATATTTGTATCGGTTAAAAATCTTGAAGGATTTATCCATCTTTCAGAAATTTCATGGGAGAAAACAGAGACAGCTGAAAACTATTTTAAAGTAGGAGAGAAGATTCAGACGCAAGTATTAGGAATTGATAAAGATGCTAAGAGGGTTAACCTTTCAATTAAGAGAATGACTAAAGATCCTTTTGAAGAAGCGTCCGCTCAATTTATTCCTGATAAGAAAGTTAAGGGAACTGTAATCCAGATTAATTCATTGGGTTTACTGCTTGATTTAGGAAATAATATAGAAGGACTTATTAAAAAAGATAAAATCCCACCAACTTCTAAGTATTCTACGGGGGATGAGGTAGAGGCAGTAGTGTCAGATGTTGACGCTAAGAGACATAGGGTAATCCTTACACCAGTTCTCAAAGAAAAACCAATGGGTTATCGTTAATATCTGGCTGTTAATTTAGGATAAATTTATGAAATCTACCACATCCTATGTTTGTGAAAATTGCGGTTATGACTCCCCAGCTTTTATGGGTAAGTGTCCAGAGTGTGGTAGTTGGAATAGCCTCCGTGAAATCAAAATCCAAAACGTAAATTCTAAGTCAAAAACTGGCAATTTCTCTAGCAAAGACATTAATACTCTGCCAAAAAAATTACACGAAATTGAGTTCCAGGAAAGAGATAGATTTACATCTGGCTTCACTGAGATGGATGGAGTTTTAGGCGGAGGTTTAGTTCCCGGAGCAGTAGCTCTATTAGCAGGGGACCCGGGAATTGGAAAGTCGACACTTTTATTACAACTTGCCCTAAATATTTCAAAAGATAAAAAAGAGGTTTTGTATATTTCTGGAGAAGAATCGGAGCAGCAAATAAAGCTTCGCGCCAATCGACTTACATCGAACAAAAATAATCACCTGAATTTACTCTCAATTTCCAATACTGATGCAATTGTTAATGTAATTGATGAGACTCGGCCAAAACTGGTAATTATCGACTCAATTCAAACCATGGAATCAGAAAATCTAACGGGTTTGTCCGGAAGTGTAGGGCAGGTTAGATATGCAGCCATGGAATTTATTAGAATCGCAAAGAGATTAAATATCCCTGTGATTATCGTTGGTCATGTAACTAAAGAGGGAATGGTGGCTGGGCCTATGGTTTTGTCGCACATGGTGGACACAGTTTTATTCTTAGAAGGAGAGAAGTTTACCCGAGTTCGAATACTACGTAGTTTGAAAAATCGCTTCGGCCCAGTAGATGAGGTAGGAGTATTTTCTATGGAGGGAGATGGAATGACTGAGGTTAAAAATCCTGAGTCTTTGTTTCTGTCTAACACTAAAGAGCCTGCGCCAGGCAGTGTTCTAACAGCAACTCTTGAAGGAAGCCGCGCTTTTTTAGTAGAAATTCAAGCTCTAGCGATATATTCGAAGTTACCTATGCCTAGAAGAGTTGCTTCGGGAGTTGATTCCAGAAGACTTGAGCTCTTGCTTGCTGTTTTACAAAAACATGGACATCTTCCAATTGACACTATGGATATTTATGTAAATGTTGCGGGAGGAATGAAGTTGTCAGATCCAGCAGCGGATTTAGGAATTTGTTTAGCGATATTTTCAAGTCTTAAAGGAATACCAGTAAACAAAACAGTAGGGATTGCAGAAGTTGGTTTGCTTGGAGAGCTTCGAACTGTTCCAGATTTTGCAAAGAGAAGTAAAGAAGCAAAGAAATTGGGGTTTACTAATATCATCGGAACTGATAAATTTAAGACTCTAAACCAGGTTTTAGGCAAATTTACCTAGTAATATTGCTAAGTATTTTGATATACTAACGTCGGTTTAATTTAAGAAAATGGCTGAAAAAAATAAAAAAGTTGTTAAGAAAAAAGTGAGCACTACTATACCTCGTGAAAATAGGGGAATGGTTCCTGATTTTCCAGCAAAGCTTGTTCAATCTCTTGCAGATGAAGTGGCTCGTACAGTTGTGAATCGTTTGCCATCTGTTATTCCGCATAGAGCGCCACGAGCTAAGAAAAGTAACAAAATAGAAAATCCGATTTTCCTAGATACTTCTGCCATTATCGATGGAAGAGTTTTTGATTTAGTAAATCTTGGCGTCTTAACTGGAACATTTATAATTCCTGAGAGTATTCTTCTTGAGCTAAAACATATCGCTGATTCTCAAGATATGGTTAAGAGAGAGCGGGGTAGAAAGGGCCTAGCGCTATTAGATAAGTTAAAGAAGACTAAAGGGGTAAAAGTGTCTCATGTGCCCGACAAGAATGGTCAGGGAAGCCCAAAAGAGGTAGATGATAAGCTGATTGAAATCGCAAGAGTTCATAAAGGAAGACTTATTACTTGTGACTATAATCTCGAGAAGAAAGCAAGCATATCTGGAGTTTTAGCAATTAATATAAACACGATTGCAAATCATCTTAAGATTAAAGCTGTTCCAGGAGAGTCGCTTCATATCAGAGTTCTTCATGTTGGAAAAGATTTAACGCAGGGAGTAGGGTATTTAGACGATGGAACTATGCTTGTAGTAGAAAACGCAAGCACAGATGTGGGAAAAGATGTAGATGTTATAGTTTCTCGTGTGATCCAAACCTCTGCTGGAAGAATCCTTTTTTCTAAAAAAATCTAAAGACCGAGGTATATATTTACTTTGTCGTCTTTCACTTTTAAAAGGCCATTGTTAATTTTAAATTCTTTTTGTCCTGCGCTTTCATGAACTATGATTTTTTCTTTAACCAGAGAAATAAAGTTTTCATGAAATGGGAGAATGTCGAAAAGACCTACGTCGTTTATTGAAGAAACTGCTGTGACTTGACCGTCATAGATTACGCTTTCTTTGTTTCGGATTGTTACATGGATTGTTGGTGTCATTTAGCTCCTCTAGCCTCAGCAAGTTCTCCCAGGAACATCAGTTTTTCTTCGTCAATGTCGTCAGCTTTTCCTTCAAGAATTTGTTTTACATCAGAAATTGTTGTTTTAATAGGTACAAATTTCCCCTTCCTTCCTGTTTGAGTTTCAGCTACGAAGAAACTCTGAGTCATATAGTTCTTAAGTTTTTTTGCTCTGTCATAAACAATTTTGTCTTCAGCGGATAATTCCGCTTCTCCTATGAGAGATACTATTCTTTCGAGCGTTACAGATTGCTTTAGTATGGCTTGAGCCTGAAGAGCTGTTTGATAGTGATCAAGTCCGATTAAGTCTGGATTTAAATTCGATGAGCTTGATTCAAGTAAATCTATAGCTGGGAGTCTTCCTTCCTGATAAACATTTCTTGAGAGAACAACAGTGGAATCTAGATAGGGGAATATGGATTGAACTCCCTGATCTAAGATATCGTCATTTGGAATATAAATAGCTTCAATTGTTGTAATTGATGATTTCTCAGTTGATATAAGTCTTTCATGGAAGGATCCCATTTCTGAAGCTAAAGTGGCCTGATAACCATCTTCGGAAGGAATTGTATTCATAAGCATTGATAATTCATTACCAGCTAAAGCAAATCTAAAAATGTTATCGATAAAGAATAAAACTTCCCGGTCAGACTGGTCTCTAAAATATTCAGCAATTGTCGCTGCGGTAAAAGCTGTTCTAAATCTTAAGGCTGGATTGTCTCCCATGGTTCCAAAAATGAGGCTAATTAAAGGTAAGGCTTTTTGTGTCAGAAGAGTTTCATAAAGCTCCTGACCTTCGCGAGATCTTTCTCCAACTCCTGCAAAAACCACACTTCTTTTTGGAGCAA
>CAZMGC010000042.1:0-6668 GCA_964565795.1 uncultured Gammaproteobacteria bacterium | reverse complement strand
ATCGAACACCTCCTTCATTTGAATGTAACCACGAATAGTTAATTTGCATTGTTCCCCTATAATTGTGTCAACTGACTTATGGATTATAGCTTGTTTCTGCGGAAATTTCAGCCTATTTTGTAGAACAAACCTTGCTGCATCGCTGAAATCTTTAAGATAGTCATCACTAGGAACTATCACATCATCAACATCCTGCTTTTGACTCTCCATGTGTCCTACCTGTCTTTCTAAGACACCTCTTCTTCCTTTTAGGTCTGTTATTGCTTCTTTGAATTGTTCCTCACTGATAATTTCTGCTCCATAGGCTTTAATATAACGACTTTCTTCCTTCTTCAGTTTTTCAATCTCTCTTTTAAGTTCATCAGTTTCAGTTGAGGTATTTGCGACCTGAGTCGTTTTATTACCAGTAAATCTCATTGCTTGTTCTTTAAGAAGTTTAGGATCACTCATTAGGTCACTGATTCCTTGCCACACCATAACATCAGCTACCCTTGCATTTACTCCTTTTTCTTTACATTTAGGAGGAAGTGGAAAACTGTAAATTCTATCAGTGCAACGATAATAAAGGTGTTTACCTTGTTGTGGGCCTTCACCTGTGCGTCTTCGCCCACAAATACAGTACATCTTTCCTGCTAATAAATATTCGTTCTTCTTATTCCTGGCACATAGTTCATAGTTGGCTTTTAATTGTTGCCTGGCTTTTTCATAAATACTTGGGTCAATAATTGGAGGAACAGGGATAGAAATCCAGTCTTTTTCAGGTTTAAACCTTCTACTGGTCTTCTTTACTCTTTTATATTTGACTTGCTTAAGTGGCTTTTCAGGAATTACCGCTGTGGACTTATTATAGTAAGCATTTCCTATATATGTTTCATTCCTAAGTAAATTAGTAAGTGTGCTTGTATTCCAAACGCCTCTCTTACTTCTTCTCGGTGTAATAGCTAATTCTTGTAATCTTCTGACAGTTTCACGCATTGTGATATGTTCAACTGCAATCCATTGAAATATCATTTTTACAACTGCTGTCTCTTGCTTGTTTATTTTGTAATACCCCTGTGTACTACCTTGCTTAGGAATGTAATCATAACCATATGGGGCTTGGCTGGTAACAACATTCCCATCCCTGGCTTTACGAAGTTTTCCTAGTCTAAATCGCTCTGCGATCCTAGCTCTCTCATACTCAGCAAACAAACCTTTAACTCCATAAAGCAATTTGTCCGAATCATCCTCTGGTGGTGGTGTTGTTACATATAAAACTTTTAATCCCAGTTCAATAAGCTCGTCTGAAACTAACTCTTGATAAGAATACTTTCGGGCAAGCCTATCAGGGTCATACATTAATACACCTTCCCACAGCTTCTTTCTCGCATCTAGACGTAAATCGTCTAGTGCAGGCCTTGCAAGAATAGTTCCACTCCAACCATCATCTAAATATCTGGCTACAATGGTATGACCTTGTGCTTTGGCAAACTCTTCAATTGCCATAATCTGTGTTTGAATTGTTTCTTCTTTCTCTTGTCTCTCAGAAGAAACACGAGCATATATTGCAATTAACATTATGGCTTCTTCCTTTCTGCTTGGGTTTTTCTGTCAGATAAAAATTTATCTAAATCGGACTTAGTAATTCTGTATTCTTTACCTATTTTAATTGCTGCAATTTGTCTCTTAAGAATCCAACGCCTCACGGTGATAACATTTTTAATACCTAACATCTTAGCTACTTGTTCGGTTGAGTAATATTCTTCCATACATTCACAATACAATACTTTTAGATACTTTACAATACCAATTAGTATACCTTATCTAATAGCCTTTTTGTTATTGGTTCTGATAAATCAATATCAAACACTCTTTCAAACTCAGTTAGTTCTCTGCGATGTGGAATATAGGGTTTCTCCTCTGGAAAAGTTAATCCATCAGTTTTTAGTTGATTTTTTATTTTTTCAATATTAGTTAGAGGTTTGTGGTTATAAACAATATTTTGGCACGCCAATAATGCAAACATGAGTGCGTCAGTATAATCGTCTTTTGGATATTGTTTGCTATGGGAAATATTGAAACTTGCACCAGTCTCAGAAATTGTATAACGCAGATTAGTAAGTTGCTTAATAAGTTCTGGCTCTCTTGGAATAAGAAGTCGCCTTGCTTGCATTAAAACTTTCATTCTGCCATATCCATTTACTTTACTTTGAGCTGTTGTATATACGCCTTCCACTGCTAAACCAACTCCTTCAAGCGATTGTGTAGGCATGTCTCCAATTGAATTCATTTCCGAAACTATTTTTATTATCCTAAACTTTTTTGATAGCTCAGAAACTCTTTCAATTACTGTAGAGTAATTGGTTTTTCTGTAGGCTTCAAAATACGGAACCACATAAATTTCTTCATTTGGTAACTCAGCCTTTTCATCCGCTTTAACATAGAGCTTCGTTATAAACATAACCACAGTATCATCTCTTCCTCTACCAGCCCAATCTATTCCACCCCATACATAAACGGTTGGTTTATTCTCTCGATCATTTGGATTTAATAATCTGTACTCTGCAATGCATGACTCAACTAATTCATAATCAAAGTAAGCATCTTCATCTCCAATCCAATCACCTAGGATTTCAGTCTTATATTCCTCCTCGGTAATCTTATCTTTCATCCTCTCTACATAATCTTTTTGGATTAAAGGTGAAGCCTCATAGGTGTAATGGAAACTTGCCACAGTAGGATCTTTTCTATCCATACCGTCTTGGTAATATCTGTAAAACCAGTGATCTATAGACCACGGAGAAGAAATCATGAATAATTGGCTATCTGACACAGTAAGTAGCGAATATTGGACTGCTCGCAAAAGTTCTTGGCTACAAAAATTTGCCTCATCTACAATAACCGTAGCTACTTTGCTAAATCCTCTAATCTGAGCAGGACTATCAGGAAGACACCATAATTCAGAACCATTGCTTAATTTGATATATGTTTTAGTATCATCCACTAAAGACCCTCTTAATAGATCGCTCTCTTGGATATATTGCCTGATCGTTGCGAACATTAAGCCTGATTGCCTGAGGGATGGAGAAACTACTAGTACCTTTGAAGACCTTGAAAATGCTGTGTGTATAGCTTTTATAGCACATGCAGTAGATTTACCAATCTGCCTAGCACTTGCTACAACAACGATTCTACTTTTACTTTGCATGAATTCTAATTGATGAGTCCATAAGTCTACTCCCACAATGGCTTTTGCGAAGTATCCTATGTCGTCTCGACACTGTTTGAGTTGTTGATTATTCAGCATGATCGTTTCCTCCCTTGTCTAGATTCTGCATTCGTCTTGCAAAATCGAATCCAATTGCAGTTGCTACTCCAAGTTTTGCCCTTGCTTGTGGTGATAATCCTAAGGAATCTCGCATCCTATTTGCTGCATTAATACTGAGATACCATAGCTTTAATATTGGTTGGTATTCGTTTGTCTTAGAGTTTTTATTAATTAGTCCAACTTTACCCAACCAATTGGAGATAATCATTTGCAGTGTTTCCTCTCTCACAAGTGAAATGATAATTGGAAGATCTTGTTCCTTAATCTGAGGCAATTCTTGAATTTCAGCTATTCTATCCTCTTGGAACTGTTTAACCTGACTACATTGGCAATTATCCTGATCCTCTTCTAGTGGCTTTCCAAACAAGCACTGCTCACATGGGATCAGTCCAGATCTTAAATAAGCGTAATAACCGCTCTTCAGTGGAGCTACATGGCGTTGTCTTAGTTGTTTCTTTGTTAGTTTCCCCATACTACTGTCCTTTTTTATTCGCCTTCATCTAATACTTCTGAAACGAAGAGCCTCAACGAATAATGAATAAGCCCTCCTCGCAAAACAGGATAAAATTTCTAAGATACAGTCTGAACTTACTTCCACTCCACAATTCCAGTAGTGTCATCTTGTCTGACATTGTGGCTGGTCTCCTTTTTGGAATATCTTTCATTGCTGCTCTTAAAGCTTTGGCTAAATTTCTAGCATCATCTTCATCCACTAATTGATTTGAAAAGTCAAAATAATTACCATCCCAGTTATCCCACTTCCCAGCAAAAGACTTCATTATTCTGTTAGAACTTGTTCCTTTTGGTTTCCATCCATACTCTTTTGCCAACTCAAGAACTTTATGCCAATCCCTGACAGAAAAATGATATTCTCCATTGTTATTTGTTAAATCGTAATGACTCATATGTTTCCTAAAATATCGAGATGTGTTCATACAGTAAGGATTGTCTGAACATATCTCTTGTTTTTTAAGCCTCCTCCTGTCCAAAAATAGACAATATTTCTGCTTCATTCATATCCTCCACTTTTGGTGAATTTACTGCCATTGCTGCCATATCCCCATCATGACCATTGGCAGTACTGGAAGTAATGGCAGTATTCTCACTATCTTTAGAGGATTTTTTAAGTGTTATAACAGAGCTAGCTTCTGATTCAGACTTAGTTGCATTAATACCAAGTGAAAGTAAATTTGGTCTGATTTGCATAATCCTTTTCCAAAGCCAATTTGATGATTTAGGAAATCCGTCAGAACCTCCCATTTGCAAATTTGCCTTTTCAACAATTTGTTTCAGCTCTTTATGTAAATCAGAGCTAGAACCAATCCATTCATCTTGTAGGGACATAAATTGCAAAATTGACTGAGCTGTAGGTGATGATTCAATAGCTGCTTGGTTCTGACGACCAATATTTTCACTAAATGCTGACAAAAACTCTTCTGAGGTTCTACCTAATGCAATTGCTCCTGCTGCTGCATATTTAGCATAATCAGCCATTCTAGGCTTCTTAGAAAGCTTAAAGTCAGCAATTATGCGTAAAACTTGAGACAGACTGGTAAATAAAGCTCCTAGAATAAAAGGTTTTTCCTCAACGAAGTTCTTCCAAAACTCTTCTTCATCCGCTCTTCTTTCTTCTGGAATGCGTTCATAGGTTAAAATTAGACACCTATCTAATAAATCAGCTCTTTGTGCGACTAAATTGATACCTGTTATTCCCACAGCAACTTTTTGGTTAAATAAGACATCTTCATCATTGGTAAACAGTTTGCGCTTGGTAAAACCAATCCCAGTTGCTAATCTACATAAGGCATCTGATAGATCATCTCTAAGATAAGAAAGGTTATCCAAAAATAAACAATAGTGATGATTTGAGGCTTGTGCTAATTCACCGATGTCACTTGGAGGACTCAATAACTCTGAAACACTTGGATCAATCAAACTCCTGGCTATCCGCAAAGCTGTGCTTTTTGCTGCTCCCTGATCTCCAATATTTATTAAAACCACTCTTGGAATATCAGGCACTGAAACAGTAACAAGGTAAGTCAGGAAAAGTAATTTGTCAGTTTCCGTTTTGAGATTTACATATTTGGTGACATCTTCCAGTTTTCCTCCTAATTTTGGTTCAACTTGTGGCAACTGATGACTAAAACGTCTGAATTTTACAGGACTATCCTTGGTAATTTCCCATCCTTGTGGAGTTATTTTTACTACCTTCTCATCATCACCTAAATCATAAAATATATTAGTTCCTTGCCTTGCTACACGATTAAATAAAACTACAGTTTCCCCTTCAAAAAATGCTTTCCCTTCTAGGCTATTAACAACCTGAGAAAGCGTATCTCCAGAAAATCCCTTATTCGCAACTGACCAATATATCCCAGCGAGCCAGCGTCTAAATGTAGAGCTTTTAATTGGAAATCCGACAATAGGTTTCTTAGGAAAAGTGATATGTGGCTCATTAGTTTGGTCAATGTATAATTCAGAACCTGACTCAAGCACAAGGTCAACTAATTTATCTGCCACCGTCCTCTTATCTCCATTCTCTTCATCAGCTTTACTAGTCTCTGCTTGTGCAATTGATTCAAAAGTGGTTCTTAACTCATCTTCTGGTAACGGAGGATTGTTCTGCTTATTCCAACCTTGAAATAATGGCCATGCTTCACTTTCCCATTCATGTTGCTTGAACCGTTTAAGGAGTTTACCAACTACTGATGCTGCACTTTCATTTCTATTCCCCTCCTTAACGCCGTTGAGTAAGTTATTGACTCGACTTTTGCTATTTGATATTGGTTTATCTTTCTGATTACTAATCCATTCTTTTATAAAATCAGGTAGCGGGATTAATTCGCCAATAGACGTAGGAGCTTTAATCCATTCATAGTCTTTACCAGAACTATGAGAGGATGGAGGAACTACTACATATCCTCCTTCACCTCTTATATCAATCCCTGGCTTAATATTGGCACTATTTTGAATGCCATCAGTATATTGAAAATAATAATGCCAACCTCCGCCACCAGTAGCAGATTTGACAGTCTGAACATTCTTAAATGCCTCCTCAGTTCCTCCATGTCTGGGATCAATATCAACAACTATTAGATTAGAAATCTTTCCTGTCACAACACCGATATTAACCTCAGGTTTGGAAAACCATCCCAATAGTTGTTTTTCTGTAGCCTTTTCAGACTGATATTGCTTCCACTCAGTAAGTGGTTTCTTATCAGCTCCTATAGGAATGACACTCCAGCCTAGGGTTGATAGGCTTAAAGCTTGCTCTAATTTATGATTTGTATTATTACTGTTCATAGGTTTAGCTCAAATCGCTAGGCACAAACTGGAATTTGCACCTAGTTCACCTGAGTTA
>CAZMGC010000041.1:0-7016 GCA_964565795.1 uncultured Gammaproteobacteria bacterium | reverse complement strand
ATCTTCATGCGCTTTTTTAATTACTTCGTCAAAGTCTTTTGAGAATGATTTAAAGTTTAAATGACAGTGAACATCTACCATACTACTATTATATAATTTCCGCTTGTCCCGATCCATATCTTGCCGTTCGCCTTACCTACTTTTCGTAGCGCGGCTCACGGAGCGATTATTGGAGGGTTGCGCCCCTCAAAATTTAAATGGGAGGGGCTTGACAAAGTCCTAAGAAAGTTGCTTAATATTATTAATGGCAAAAAGAAAGCAATACAAGCATTTTAAACTTTATACAGACCAAAACATTATGGGTGTTGTAGCGTTTACTATGCTTGCAGGAATGGTTGGGGTCTTAATCGGAGCATTCTTACTTTACTCTTCGGTAGGTCAAGCAGTCCTCGGAGTTTCAACTCCTTAATTACATAATTTCTCTAGAAAAAATTCTATTTCCTTTTCTTTTTCGTGTTGTTTTATTTTTATAATTATTTGACAGAACGCTTATGTTTCCATCTCTTTCTAAAACTGCAAGATCAACTTCGGATATTTTTGCAACCCCATGTTCTCTAATCGCAGCTTCAAGTTCATCTTCAGAGATTTTAGCTTTTTTCAAATGTTTTGATATGGGTTTTCCTTCATAAATTAACATAAGTGGTTCGCCTTGAATAAGATTGCTTATTCTTTTTGATCTAAAAAAGATTTCACCTAGGAAATAATTTGCTATAAAAAGAGTAGCAGCAGCGATTAGTCCTCCAACGAGAAGATTAATATTTCCTCCAATCATCGCATCCTGAACAGAGTTACTTATTAGTAGTATAAAAACAAGATCTATTACTGATAGCTGAGAGATTTCGCGTTTCCCAAATACTCTAATGGCAGTAATTATAAATAGATAGACTACTAAAGAGCTTACAATTATAAAAAGCACTGAGTCCATAAGCTAACAGTAGTATTTTCTAATCCAAAATGCAATTATTAGTCTATAATAAATTTGTGAAACTTCTTAAAATTTTTAAAAAAAAAGAATATCTTCTCGCGGGTTTAATTTGCTTTTCTTTTTTCTTTGCATATTTAGTTCTTGGATTTGTTAAACATATGCATTTTATGACAGGCTATGATCTTTCAGTTATAAATCAAGCCGTATGGGAATATAGTAGATTTTTACCCCCTGACTCTACTGTGCACGCCTATGCGTTTACTCCAGTTTTTTGGGATCACGTTGAAATAATACTTTTATTTTTATCTCCTTTTTATTGGATACATCCGAATTCGGAAACTTTAATTTTTCTTCAGGCTTTATTTTTTGCTCTTTCTGGGATTCCTGTATATTTATTGGCGCGAAAATATAAAATTAATATTTATCTTTCGCTTTCGCTTCTAATTTCTTATTTTACTTTTTTTGGAGTTCAGAATGCATTGTGGTCTGATGTTCACAGTCTAGTTTTCGGAGCGAGTTTTCTAGCATTCTTTATATACTTTTTAGATGTTAATAAAAAATGGGGAGCCACTTTATTTTTCTTCCTAGCAATTACAAGTAAAGAAGACATAGCGCTTCTGACATTTTTGATTTCTTTTGTTTACCTAATTATTAACAGAAGGAGAGTTAATTTATTTTTTATTTTTGTTTCCATTATTTATTCTATTTTTATATTTTTTATTTTCTTTCCATATTTTGCAGATGGTTACAGATTTGCAAATGAAAATGGACTTTTATCAAACATAGACTTATTTAATTTTTTTAATACACCGGAAAAAAGACAAGTTATTTTTTACACATTAAATTCTTTTGGTTATCTTCCGCTTTTAAATCCAATATCTTTAATTCCGTATTTAGGAGATCTTGCTCACTATTTTATTTTGGGAAATGATACAACAACTTCTGCGCAAAGCGTATTTCTTCATTATCGCGTAACAGACGCGTTACTTTTGGTTTGGCCAACAATCTTAGTTATTGGAAAATATAAAAAACTAAATAATAAATATCTCTCTCTTTATATTTTATTTTTTGCGGCGCTTACTACCTATATGCTTCATGCACCATTAACATATTTATCTAAGAATTGGTTTTGGACTAAACCCACTGGAGTAGAAAATATAAAAATGGCAATAAGCGCTTTACCAAAAGATGCATATGTGGTAACCCAGGTAAATATTTCTCCTCATATTTCAAATAGAAAATTAATAGTTACTATGTGGGGAGATGGAAAAGATTTTAGTGAAAATTCTCCATGCGGAAAACCTAATTGTAAATGGTTTAAATGGGCTGGAGATCCAGAGTATATGATTGTCGATACATCTCCTGAATGGAATATTATAAATCTTTTAGCGAATCGCGAAGATTTTATCGAAGGACTTAATAATATGGAAAAAGACGGAACAATTAAAAAATATAAAGAGTTTGGGTCAGCTAAAATTTATACTGTAGAAAAACGTCCTTATTAAATTCTTGGGAAAAGTGGAGAAGTGGATTTAACTTTTGATTCTGAAAAAATATTTTGAATTTTTTCAGATGTTTCTGGAAGAAATGGTTTAAGATTATATGCGATTCTATTTATTTCTTCAACGTAATCTACTAATAAATTTTTAAGATTATCATTTTCTTGTTTCCAAGGTTCGTCATCGTTTACACGTTTATCAATTGCCGATATTTGCCTATTAATGAATGAAAGAGCGTTTGATAATTCATATCTTTCAATAAATCTTTGTAATTCTGGATAGAGGCTGTTAATTGATGAGATGTTTTCTAATTCCACTTTTTCACAGAGACGAGCAACTCTTGCCACTAAATTCCCAAGACCATTTGCCAGATCTGAATTATAAACTTCTATGAATCTTTCTAGTGTAAAGTCGCCGTCATCAGTTGTCGGGATTTGAGAAAGCATGTAATACCTAAAGGGCTCTAACCCATATTTTTCTGATATTTCAAATGGATCGATAACGTTTCCTAATGACTTTGACATTTTTTCTCCGCCTGATTGGACAAATCCATGAACTAAAACTGTTTTCGGTGTCGAAAGTCCAGCTGATAAAAGCATTGCTGGCCAATAAATAGTATGGAATCTATTTATGTCTTTGCCAATTACATGAACACTTGCTGGCCACCATTTTTCAAACATTGCTTGATCAACGCCATATCCAATTCCGGTTATATAAATTGCTAAAGCGTCAAACCAAACATACATAACTTGGGTTTCATCACCGGGCACTGGAACTCCAACCCCCTTAGCTCTATCTTTGCTTCTAGAAATACTGAAGTCCTCGAGCCCCTGTTTTATAAAAGACAAAATTTCATTTCTTTTGCTGATTGGTACAATTTTAAGTTCGTCACTTTCAATTAATTTTAAAAGTTTTTCCTGGTAATTTGATAACTTAAAAAAATAATTTTCTTCAGTAACTTTTTCAGGGGCTTTTTGGTGTTCAGGGCATTTTCCGTCGATTAATTCCTTTTCTGTTTTAAAACTCTCACATCCTACGCAGTAAAGACCAGTATAAGATTTTTTATAAATATCTCCATTTTTGTCACAAAGTTCCCAAAGTTTTTGAACTCCAGGAAAATGATGAGTTGCGTCAGATCCTCTTTCAAAAACATCAAGTTTTACCCCAAGCTTTGCGTACGACTCTTCAAATATTTTTGAATTTCTGTCTAATAATTCTTGTGTAGGAACTCCCTCTGCCTCTGCTGTTTGAACATTTTTTAAAGCATTTTCATCAGCACCAGAAAGAAGAAGAGTCTCCTCTCCTAGAAGCTTGTGATAATTTCTTATGGTATCAGCTTGAAAATACTCAAGAGCATGGCCTATGTGAGGGCGGCCATTTACATAAGGAATTGCAGTTGTTATATAAAATTTATTCATGGCAGGCTAATTTTAACAGAGAAGCTAGCCTTAAACAACTTGACATGGACATTATTAAGCCATAAGCTAAAATCGTGGACCAGAATAATAATCAAGTAAGTGAGGTTGCTCAATCTCCGTCGTCTCAGCCGGTAGTCGCTCAGCAAGTTACCGAGCAAACTATTCCACCTCAGAAACCTGAGAGTAATAATCCCTCAATAACAATGTGGGACAACCTTGAATATGCGCTGATGTTCATAAGTATGTATGTTTTGGCAACCAGTGTAGGGCTTTTCATACATTATTATGTAGATAAATTTTTTCCTCCATTAAATTCAGATTATGATGGTGGATCTATATTCAGCTGGATATTTTTGTTCTCATCTGGAGACGCAGGTGGAGGAGGAATTCTTCCTGCTTTAGCATCCGCAATGATAGTAACTTATCCTTTATTTGCATTTCTTTTTTTACATACAAAAAAAAGGGCCAAAGAAAATCCGGAATTACATCATCTCAAATTAAGAAAAGGTTTAATTTATAACACACTGATAATTACATTTCTTTTTATGCTTTATAAATTAATTTCTTTGGTTTATGGATCATTAACAGGAAACTTTAGTGTAAATTTTATACTCCATTTTTTAGTAACAGTTGGAATCAATGCGTTAATTTTTCTTTATTTTTTCTACGGCGTAAGAACTGAAAAGCATGAATAAGAGCTATATCTTCATTGGCTTACTGGGAATTTTTATTTGCATATTGGTTATTGCAAGTTTTTTAGAGGTTGGTAGTCCTCTGTCTAAAAGGGCTTTAGCTTTTGATCAAAAAAGAATGTCTAATTTCTCAACTGCTTCATATGAGATAGAGTATTATTATGAGGATAATAATAAGCTTCCTGATAAATTATCAGACTTAAAAAGAGAAGGCACAGAATTTATTTTAGACCCAGAGACAAATAAGCCCTATGATTACAAAAAGGTTTCTGAGACTTCATACGAGCTTTGCACAAAATTTTCTACAGATAGCAAGGAGGTAAATGCAAAAAAGAAAAAAAGTAATTATTATGAAGATTATGATTATGGTGTAAAAAAAGATCACAAAAAAGGGTATGACTGTATAAAATATGAAATAGATAAATACCTTGTCGGCGATAATTATCCTGATTACTCTTATGATGAACCTAGTCCAGCTTTAACTCCTGGACCAACTAGTATTAAAGTCCTAAGTCCTAATAGCAAATGGAGCTCCGAGGATTTTGATGCAGATATTACTCTCACAAATGCCTATTTGTCAGAAGTAAAAGTAATCAATGGCGATTATATGGTTGGAAAGAATTCGCTTCTAGTTGAATATACAGTTTTAAATAAATCAAAGGCAACTACTTTCTATGGGGGAGATTTTGGGGAGGTTAGTATTGAGAATAAGACCAATAGTATAAGTTCTGAGAGCAGTGAATATATCTCAGAAAATAAAACCGGAAAAGTTTATGCATTATTTTTAATAGATAAGTCAACAAGTAATATAAATATGCTTGTTGGCGATTATGAAAATTACACTACTGTAAATCTGGACTTTTCTAAATCATCAACAGTTAGTGGATATTTAGATTTAGACAAAGGGTTTGTTGAAAAAAGATAGGCCTCTTCCATGAACAAATCTTATATTTTTATAGCAAGCCTCGGTTTATTAATCCTATCTTTAATAACATTAACAATATTTGACTCGGGAAATCCTCTTGTTAAAAAGGGATATGCATTTGATAGGAAAAGATTGGATGACTTTGGTGAAATTCGGGTATCGATTAATTCTTTTTATTCAAATGAGGGTAAAATTCCGCAAAGCATTGATGAAATAAGTGTTAAGAATTTAACAGACCCCGAGACAAAAAAACCTTATGAATATAAAAAAGTAACGGAAACAAGCTATCAGCTGTGTACAACTTTTAATACTGATTCATCTGATTTCTGGGAAAAAACAAACAGCGGTTCTCCGGAAGGCGGAGAAATATTTAAAAAAGGATATTCATGTACTGATCAAAAAGTAATTGATTACATAGTTGAGGAATATAAAAAGAAAATAAATGGAGATTTGGATGATAAAAATACTATTACGCTTGATGTTCAGGAAAACATTATGCAACTGAGGCCTAATAAGCAATTTATTTCCAGATTTAATTCAACGGTTTTTATCACGCATGCGTATTTATCCTCTAAAATAGATGATCCAAGTGCTGAGCGCGGTAAAAATAATTTACTTCTAGAATATAGGGTTGAAAACACAGAGGAGGTTGATGAATTTCTATATGGGGATGACTTTTTTAAAATTAAAAATGGAGAAACTTATGTTGATTCTATTGGTGGTTTAATTCCAAGTGGAGGGAGGGGAGCAAAAACTACTGTCAGAGAGCTCTTTTTAGTTGACCCATCAAGAAATAGTTTTGAATTACAATTTGGAGGATCTGAGAATCCTCAATCTTTTGCTTTAGATTTTTCTAATGCTGAAAAGGATAGCGGAAATCTGACTATTCAATTTGGTTTAAGGACTTCTGATTAATTATTTCTTTTTAATAATAAAAAGTTCGACTGTAATTAATAATCCTATAACTAATATTAAGAAAATCCAGTGAGTGAGCCCAATCAGACGCATCAGTAAATATCCCAGAATCGTTAGTGTTAAGACTACGCCATGTTGTTTTTGTATAAATAAAAATGTTGAAATTGAAAAAATTAAAATCCCTAAAAGCGTAAAGAATATTGGAAGTATAGGGATTGATATGTTTGACCCGCCTGCCGGCAGGGCAGGAACTTGAAATTTGTGATAAGGAGAGAAGTTTACAAAAAGATAAGAGATTAATATAGAAAGCAGAATTGAAGCTAGTAGGTAAGCGTAGTTATGTCTTTTTCTGGCGATTGGCTTTATTTTTGGTCGCTTTTTTCTAGAATGGGCAAGATTATCCATAGAATTTAGTATAGCAATTTAAAACCCTCTTGACAGGAATTAGCAGACGTGTTATATTACTGCTAATCTAGATTTTTACAAGTTATGCATGATTTGACACAACGTCAAATAGAGATCTTAAAATCTCTAATTGAGGAGTACATTGAAACAGCAGAACCTGTAGGAAGCGAGACTCTTGAGAAAAAACACTCATTGTCGGCTTCTCCTGCAACAATCCGGAATGATATGGTGAGATTG
>CAZMGC010000040.1:0-7311 GCA_964565795.1 uncultured Gammaproteobacteria bacterium | reverse complement strand
CAGGCAACTTAGCTATCACGGGAGCTGCTTCCACTTCACAATTATTCGTGACTGGAAGGGGAACATCGACATTTGCAGGAGACATCAGCGTCTCATTACTCAACGTTTCCTCAACTACCGCATCTTCCACATTTGCTAATGGAATAAATCTTTCGACAGGATGTTTCGCTGTTAATAATGTTTGTGTGACTGGGGGGGGAAGTGGAACTGTAAATTCTGGAACAGCTGGACAAACTGCTTATTACGCTGGTGCTGGAACGGCGTTAACGGCTACTTCTTCTGTGTTTATCGATGTTAATACCGCTAGGGTTGGAGTTGGTGGAACTACAACTCCTTGGGGATATCTTTCTGTTCAGGGTAATCATAATACTCCTCAGGTTGTGGTTGCTACATCTAGCGGAGCTGTGCCATTGTTCTTTGTTGGGGCAACAACTACTGGAGCTCTTGATTATGCTCGTGTTGCTATTGGAACCACGACAAATTCTGGAAATGCTGGATTGAGAGACCAGCTTGTGGTTTCTGGGCGTATTTATTCAACTTGGAGAACTTTAAACTGTGAATCCGCCGCTTCTAGCTTAGCCGCTTCCATATCTGCCGGAGCAGATTCTTCTCATTTTTGTGGTAATTACGCTATAGATGGAAACAATTCTGATGGTGCAGTTACTCAGCCAAGCTCAACTCCTGGATTTGCTCGTTTAATAACAGGAAGTGCAACAACAGCTGCTGCTCCTGATGGAATTGCGCTTCGTACTACTAATATAATTGGACCAACGGAAAATCCGGTATTTGAAACAAAATTGAAATTTAATGGAGTGGCTTCAAGTACATTAAATATTGTTGGATTTTATGGGTCAGCATTTGCAACTGCCACTCCAGGAACTATGCCTAAAAATGGAGTTTTCTTTATAGCCACATCGACTCCAAACTGGATTGCTATGACAAGATCTAATGATTCTTATGATTACTTTAATACATTGGTTCCAACCTCAACAACTCTTAGCAAATTCCGCATAGAAGTTACTTCTAATCAGGCAACATTTTTGATTAACGATGCGGTAGTTTATCAAACAGCAAACAATATTCCAACGGCCGGAATGGCGGCTGCAATTGTTTTAGCTGTGATTCCTGGACTTGGTAATGGAACATTAAATGCTAGATCTATAGATGTTCAATATATAAGAACATGGATTGACGATCCTCCTGGTGGATATGCTGACTTGCCGCAAGCAGAGGATCCAAAATTAGATGTTAATTTAATAAGCGGAGGAATGGATGCGTCTCCTGGATATGTTTCTGGAAGATTTAGTGCTACGAGTAGTGTTATGGGAGAAATTCCTGTGGGAACTATTATATCTAAGGATTATAGTGCTGGTAATGGGGCTATATTTGCTAAATATGCAGATACTTCTTCTAGATCGGAAATAGCTGGGGTTGCCGCTGGATTTGATGGTCAACCATCTGTAACTATTGGACAAGGCGGAGTTGATGTGGCTATTTCTGGAGTTATGGCAGCGAGAATATCTAATAAGGATGGAAATATTAAAAAGGGAGATTATCTGACTGTTGGAGAAATTCCAGGAGTGGCTGTTAGGGCAAAATCTACTGGATATGTTTTGGGAAGAGCTTTAATGGATTATGATTCTAGCGAAGAAGGAACTATTTTAGTTGATATTAAGCCAGAATATAAAGTATTTGAGGAGAATATGGCTTTACCTACAAATCCATATGAAAGAACTTTGGCTATACTCAGCGAAACTTCTAAATTATTAAAAGAAAATACAACTCAATTTATAAACACTGTTTACGATAAGATTTCTGCCAGTATCGCATCTTTTGCTCACTTATTTGCAAACAATATAACGATATTGCCTGATGGAGAAATATTTGTTCCAGATGGACAGAATCAGATAAGCGGAAGCGGAGTTATACTTGCTGGTCAAAATAGGATATTTATATCCAATACTAAAGTTAATGAAAATTCTAAGATATTTGTAACTCCAACAAATGTTACTTCAAAATCATTATCTGTGGTTGATAAGATTTCCGGCCAGGGATTTGCTGTTGAATTGGCGGAACCAACAACAGCAGATATTAAATTTGATTGGTTGATAATATCCTCTTATAGATATGGGGGAGAGTCTTATTCTGGATCTATATTAGATAGTCAGAGTGGGCAAGCTTCTGTGCCTGAAAATTCTCAAACGCTTTGCTTGGATGGAATAGATAATGATTTAGATAATTTACTCGATCTAAATGATCCTGATTGTTCAGCTTTTAAGCCAACGTCTCCAATAAATGATACAACTCAGACAATTGTGTCTGTGCCTGAAAATGATCAAGCTTTATGCTCTGACGGAATAGATAATGATCTGGATGGATATGTCGATGTTGCGGACCATGATTGTGACGAATTTTATGTAAATAATTCTATCGCAACTAGCACTAGTGAAATTGTGTCTGTGCCTGAAAATGATCAAGCTTTGTGTTCCGATGGGATAGATAATGACCTGGACGGAAAGATTGATTTAATTGATGAAGATTGTTCGACTTTCGCGCCACCACCAAAAGAGAATGATCAGTTATCATGCTCTGATGGGTTGGATAATGATCTAGATGGTAAGACGGATTTAAGCGATGAAGATTGTTCGGTGTTTTTACCTCCACCAGTCGAAAATGATCAAGCATTATGCTCTGACGGAATAGATAATGACCTGGACGGAAAGATTGATTTAATTGATGAAGATTGTTCGACTTTCGCGCCTTAAAATACACACTTTTTTATTTACAATAAATACTATTGGATTTATAATGGGGTATGTATCTTTTCGGTCGAATTATAAAATAATTAATAGATTATAATTTTATGGAACAAGAAGGTGTTAAAAAGAGTGGTGGGTCAGTAAAATTTTTGGTTTTCATTGTTGTTTTAATTGCTGCTGGTGTCTTTGTCTCTATGTGGAAAAATGGACAAGACTCTTTTGGATCTAGCGATTCTTATCAGGCAGTGTTTTTAACAAATGGAAATACTTATTTTGGAAAACTTTCTAGAATGAATTCTCAGTATCCTATTTTATCTGATATTTATTATATTAATATCACACAAATTCAACCAAGATCAAAAGATGATCAATCTCAGCAAGCAATCAGCTTGGTTAAATTTGGAGGGGAAATACACGGACCAGTTGATAAAATGGCAATTAACAGAGATCAAATTCTATTTATAGAAGATTTAAGAAATGATTCGAAGGTTGTTCAGGGAATAATGCAGAATAAGTCTGCCGCAACTAAATAATAGAATCAGTTTACTGATTTCGCATTAAACATGAAAATAAACTTCAAACAGAGTTTTTATTTATCGATACTTTTGTTTGGAGTTTATTTTTTTTGTTTAAATAATATAGTTTTTGCTAATGATTTTTCTAGTAGCAACTTTGTAGTAAAAGATCCGGTTTTTAGTGAGGGAGCAGAGTATTCAACGTCTCAAAATTTCGGTTTGTGGAGTTCTGTCTCTCAAAACGCAGTAGGTCTTTCAACTTCTGCTTCTAATCAGCTTAAAAGCGGATTTTTATATTTTATAACCTCAACCTCTTCAGGAAGTAGCTCTAGTGGTAGTTCTAATGGGGGAGGTTCAATATTTTTTTCTCCTGGAGACGGATTTAGTTATCCGGTTGGATCGGGTGGAGGAGAAATAAGTCCGCCTAAGCAGTTTAATTGCAGTAAAATCGTTGATTTGAACTGTGACGGAAGAGTTAATCTTAAAGATCTGAGTATTTTATTTAGTGAGCCAAAAGATCTGAGTATTAAGTTTATGTCTTTAATACTTGCTGGTTGGACGGAAAAACTTCCTGCTCCTACATTTGCGCTAGAACCGAAAACTGTTAAAGTTAGCGCCAAATCTAGTAATTTGGATTTAGGATTGGCTCAATTTGAATCTGCAATCTCTTCTACTTCGCAAAAAATAAAAAAAATACAGACATCAGTCACCAGATCTTTTTTGGGTTTTATAAAAGCATTGGGCAGTTTTATATTGAAAATATTGCGTTTTTAATAGGCACTTATTCATATTCCATAAATAAACTATAATTAAGTAAGTGATTAAAAAGATTACAATTTTAATATTCGCAGCTTTTGTTTGGCTGTCATTTTTTAATAAAATAGAAGCTGCGACACTTAGATTAAGTCCTAATAGTGGATCCTTTATTTTAGGTAGCACTTTTGATGTTTCTGTTATTTTAAATACACAAGATGTTCCGGTGAATACCGTTGAGGTTGAATTACTTTTTCCAGCTGATAAATTGCAAATAGCCAATCCATCTTTAGGCAAATCCATAGTTGGAATTTGGGCTACTCCTCCAAGTTATTCGAATCAACAAGGAAGGATTTATTTTGTAGGCGGAATACCTTCTCCTGGCGTTAATACTTCGGAAGGGATAGTGCAATCCTTTACTTTTAGGGTAATTTCTCCTGGTGGCGGTAGGATAACTTTTGGAAAGGATAATACCTCTGTGTTGGCTAATGATGGCTTAGGGACAGATGTTTTAAAGCAAACCTCTCCGGCAGATTTTAAATTTATTCTTCCTCCAGCTCAAGGGCCTGAAGTTTTTTCTCCTACACACCCAGAACAGGGAAAATGGTATAGTGATCCAAATCCTATATTGAAGTGGACATCGAGTGCTCAATCCCAGGGATTTAGTTACTCAATAGACCATAGTCCAAATACTATTCCAGACACCATAATTGATACTAATAATGAAGAGGCTATTTTTTCTAATTTAGAGAGCGGTATTTGGTATTTTCATGTTAGGGAAAAGGCTGGTAGTAGCTGGAGTGGAGCGAGTCATTATTTTTTAAATATAGATACGGTTTCTGCCGCAGCTTTTGGAGTTGACGTTTCTCCTTCCAAGCATACATCAAACACAAGCCCAATTTTAAGATTTTTTACTACGGATTCATTATCCGGCTTTGATCATTTTGAAATAAAGGTTGTTTCTTTAAAGAGTGGCCCGACTGATTCAACTTTTTTCTTTGAAGCATCAAGTCCATATCAATTATCTGGATTGAAGCCGGGTCGCTATGAAGTTATTGTAAGAGCCTATGACAAGGCTGGTAATTTTAGAGACGAATCAGTCGTTTTAAATATATTGTCTTTATTTTTTCAATTTGTTAATCCTGAAGGTGTAGATTTCTACTTATTCTTTGTGCCTTGGGGAATTTTCGTGCCAATTATTTTATTAATAGTTATAATTGTTTTGACTTTAATTTATTTGACGTGGAGAAAGCACCATGCACATATTAAAGATGCATTAAAAGAAGATTTTAAAGTTTTAAAATTATTTGGCGATAAAAATTAATATGTTTTTTAAGATGAAATTTAAATTTTTAAATATTTTAATTTTAGCAATATTCTTTACTGCATCTTTTGTGGTTTTGCCAGAAAATTCTTATGGCCAACAGAATAATAATGAAAACTTAATAGAACCTTCAATATCTATAAGTCCAGATTATTTTTATACAATGGAGGAAATTATGTATGTTGAGGGAAGATCTAACCCTGCAGCTATAGTTACTGTTCTTTTTGAGAGAGAGGGTAATATAGAAAAGCCGGTTAAATTTAATACTAAAGCAGATTCCTCTGGCGAGTGGGTTGTGGCAGAAAAGACTTATCTAAGTTCAGGTGATTGGAAGGTTACTGCTAGGCAGCAAGTTGGAAGCTCTACTTCTGGATGGTCTAATCCTAGAATTATAAGATCTGTTGTGACTGGAATAAATTTATTTGGATTAAAAATTAAATATGCAGTCATAGCTTTTGTGGTTTTGTTTTTTTTATTAATTTTATTATTTGTTTATTTGTATTTTAGAAGAAAAATAAGTAATCTGCAGAAGGGTTTAAGGGAAAAACAATTAAGAGAGACCGAGGAGCGTTTTCATAAAGGATTTGCAGAGATTAGAAAAGATTTAATGGATCAATTAAAGGCTTTGGCCCAAGAGTCTCAAACTCGACCATTGAGGCCAGAGGAGGTAGAAAAAAGAGATCGTTTGCTTGAAGAAATAGATAGCATAGAGAGAAATCTCGATCACGACATTGGAGATCTTAAATAAAAGGGTTACAATCTTTTTGTCGACTTGTTTATGGGTGTGGGTAGAAAATTATGAATTTTTCAGTATTTAAATATATTTTAGAAGGTCAGACATTGGCTAGGATTCTGTTAAATAAAGAGTTTAAAAAATATTCTTTTAGCGGAAAGATTCTAGATGTTGGTGGGGGAAAAAATCCGGATTATCGCTCTTTTTTAAAAATAGGTGAAAATTCCGAATTTATAGTTTTAGACATGAAGCAGCCAGACGGAAGCTTTAATAATATTGATTTTGAAAAGGATAGACTTCCAATGGTGGATAGTTCCGTAGACAATGTGATAGCGCTTAATATTTTAGAGCATATATATAATTACAGATTTTTAATTTCAGAAATTTATAGGGTTTTAAAAAATAACTCTAGATTAATTGGATTCGTTCCTTTTCTGGTTAATTATCACCCTGATCCTCATGATTATTTTAGATACACTAAAGAATCTTTAAATTTAATATTTAAAGATATTGGATTTAGAAATATTGAGGTTTTTGAAATTGGTGGTGGTCCTTTTTCTATAAATTATAATAATGTAATGCTTTCATTGCCTAGATTATTAAGAATTATTTTGTGGCCAGTTTATTGGTTTTTTGATTTTATTTTTATTAAAGCTAGTTCAAATGCCAGAGTTAGGTTTCCTCTAGGTTATTTTTTTAAAGCAATCAAATAATATAAATGAAAGTTTTTGTCGGAGATATATTGGAGAACAAATTATTAATTCCTCTTTTGGCAACGCATTTTGGATCTTCAAAGAAAAACAATTCTTTATTTCAGAATATTAATCCTGTTGACTTTGCTGATATATTCAGTGTCGTTGGTAGGGTGGAGGAGGCGGATTATATTATCTTTCCTCATAATTATTTTCCTTTTAAATTTGAAAAAAGTTTTATTGAAAGATATGAAGGTTTAGCAGAAAAATCTGGTAAAAAGATTATTGTGATTGCGAGCGGTGATTCTGATGAGGAGGTTAAAATAAATCATTCAATTATTTTAAGAACATCTCAATATGCTTCTAAAATAAGAGAAAACGAGATATTAATGCCTGTATATATAGAAGATATTTCAAAAATCTATCCTTTTTACGCTAGGCAAAAGAGTGATCTGCCCGTTGTGGGGTTTTGCGGATGGGGAACCGTTAAGGGATTTTTACCAAGCTTGAAGTTCTATATCAAGAATTATTTGAT
>CAZMGC010000039.1:4986-7776 GCA_964565795.1 uncultured Gammaproteobacteria bacterium | reverse complement strand
TAACGGCACAAGGTCCTAAACCTTGCGTGTCTACCATTCCACCACATCCGCGCGTCGAAGACACAGCTTTGAGTCTTCATTCCGACTTCGTCGAAATTTTGACCTTTCGCTGGCTTCTCCTTCTTCAAAATGCAAGCATTTTGATTGGAACCTGGCTGCGGCCAAAAGGACGCTGTCAGGATAAAACTTATTATAGCTTAATTTAAGGCTACAAACAAGCTTTATAAGGCTAGTGCAAGCGTAGACTTAGCATTTTTTAATCTATATTCTTCCATTCTATTCATGAAGAATGTAACTCTTACTGCCCAAGTAGGAGAAGCAGCATAAGTAGGTCCAATTATATAAGGATCGGAATATTCTCCATTTTTAAGGTATCTAGTTCTAAGTCCATGAGAAATAGTTTCAATTCCTTCTGACCATGATTCGAATCTAATAACATTATCTCCATATACTCCCCATCCCCATCCGTTATAAGACTGATAAGGAATTCTTTTTCCGAAAGTAGACTCAAGCCCAGCGATAGAGGCTACAAGTCTCCAGTCAAGATCATATTGATCAGCATACTTAATAAAGTCCCCGGCATATGGAGCTAAAGGAGAATCATACTCCTTCAAAAATCCTTCAAGGATCTGAGCTCTGTCATCTACGACTAATGGAGACACTTCTGAAATAAGCTTTGCAGAAGATCCTGAAGCTTTATTTGAAGCATAAGATTCCCCTGTGCTTATTAAAAGCATTATGAAAACTGAAATTATTGTAAGAAGTTTCTTCATTTTTTCGGCCTACCTAGAAAGTGCTTCTAGGTTATTAGGCCAAAAAAAATCCTAACGTGAGCATTTGGAAAGGCGCACCTTAGGATCTAGAACGAAGTGTATCATATAACTATAGGTTTTGTCAAGTGATTGCTATAGGTCTCTTTTGAGATTTGAGGTTAAATTAAAGCTTGAATGAGGCTATTTAAGCTCGTTCATGAAGTGGGTCACGTTCTCAGCCCAGTTATTTGTATTGCTTGGGTTGTATAATCTCGCGATTTCAAAAGGAGTAACTAACCCGCGATCTCTATATTTAGTGGAAAGTGTTTTAGTTATAGTCTCGATTGCATGGGGATAGTTGCTAAATTTGGTAACTTTACTCCCGTATATTCCCCAACCCCAACAATTATATGAATCTTTAATAATCCTCTTGCATGCGTTGGATTCTTGAACGGAGATTGCTGGAAGAAGTCTGAAATCTATGTCATATCTTTCTGCTGCTGCAACGAGGTCAGGGGCGTATGGTTCCAGCGGAGAGTTTCTTTCAGCCAGAAATTGTCTTACAATTTCAACTTTTGAATCTTCTTCTATTATAGTATTCTCGATTGTATTGTCAGCGGGAGGAAGAGCCGCATATGCGATGCCCTGTGTACTTTCAGATAATATCTGTCCAGAGCTTTTTAAGGCTGTAATGTGTAGTAAGTAAGCTAATGTTAAAAAGAGAAATACTGGGGTTCCGAGAAAAAAACTTATTAGGACAGCAAGCTTTTTCATCAGACTATTTTGGCACTTTTGGGCCGAATCTGTCAACCGAACAAAGTAGTTCAAACTACAAAAAAGTTGAGTAAATAAGCCTATTTTGTTATACTGCTAAGGCTTGCGGATGTAGTTCAGCGGTAGAATGTCTCGTTGCCAACGAGAAGGTCGCCGGTTCGATCCCGGTCATCCGCTCAACATACGGGACAAAACCAAGGTTTTTTCCCGACGATTTTCCTTTATTGATAGCGAAATCGGCATTCCCAATCCAGCGATTTCGCTTTTTTATAGCCTAGGATAGTTTATTGAGAATAGCCTCTGGAGCGTGCAAGAATTAATGCTTTTTCGCTATCGCCTCCGTAAGATTTAAGTCCCTGCTCTACTCCACCGTGTTTTGAGATAAAATTTGCAGCTCCATGAATGGCGTCCACTGCGTTATTTATATCCATATTTCCGTCTCCATTTCCGTCCGCGCCATATGAAACCCAAGTTCCAGGCATGAATTGTAAGGGTCCTTGTGCTCCAGTGCCATAGCCGGATGAAATTGCACCATCCCGCCCTCCTGTTTCCATATGGTGGAGTCCGTAAAGTATTTCCCATGGGACTCCATATTTTGCACCAGCTTCTTTATAAACATTGTCAAAAGAACTTGGAGTTCCTTGGGATACAGGAATACTTGTTGTAACAGTTGGCTGAGGAGTTTGGGTAGGACTCGGTGTGGGAGATGGATCCGTAATCTCTTTGTAGATTGCAGCTAGTTTTCCTGAAGGTTCTTCAACCTCCGAAGGTTTATTTCTTGAAATATTTAATTCCCAACCATTTCTAATTAATCTTGGATCTTCTATAAAATCATTGTCATTCCAAAGGTTAATCCAGTACTTTTGATCTCCATAATGCTTCTCTGCGATCGTGTAAAGAGTTTCCCCTGATTCTACAACGTGCATTATTGGTGTTGGGGTTGGTGAGATTTTGGTGGGTGTAGGTGTCGGGGTTTTTGAGGTAGAGAGGTTGACCGGGGCAATTTGTTCTTGAGCCGGCGAGTGAATCGGCGTAAATACCGTTAAAAGAAAGATAGCTCCTGCGACTATGCCTCCCATAAAAACCAATACTAACAAAGATAAAATATGGAGTCAACGAACTATAGTATTGTTCTTAAATAATTCCCAAAGCCTGCATTCTTCTGGCGCATGCAGGGAACTGGGTAAATATACTTGATCTCTGAACAAGTCTTTGGACCGCGCTAATCTGGACTTCAAGCGGTGCTAAGTCTGCGCGTTCGTAT
>CAZMGC010000039.1:0-4976 GCA_964565795.1 uncultured Gammaproteobacteria bacterium | reverse complement strand
CGCTCTCTCGTATCCTGTCTGCATGCTATTCCAGGTGCCTACTGAGAACTGAAAAGCTCCATAGTATCCGTTGCCACTATTTCTAGTAGCAGTCATACCTGATTCACAGTTTCCTAAGAAGTTAATTTGTGCGTCATTTAACGGTCCACCAGCAGTTGTGGTTGAGGAAATTACATTTGAAGTTTGTGATTGAGCCACGGTAGGAGTTGGGGTCAGTGTAATTATTTTATTTTGTTTTTCTAATTTTTCTTCAAATTCTGAACTTAAAGTAGCTATGGATGTAGGTTTATCCTGGCTTAGTTTAATTTTCCAGTTTTTTTCAATAAGATTTGGATTTTCAATCCAAGGATTATCATTCCATATATTAACCCAGAAATCTTTAGATCCGTATTCTTTTTCTGCGATCTTAGTAATCGTATCTCCATCTTTTACAATATAATCCCTTACCTCTTCGCGAACAATTGCTTGGGGTGTTGACTGGGTTGATGAAGTCCCTGATGGGTTAAGAAGGACTAATGAAAGCGCTAATACTCCCGAAAGAATATTTTGTTCCATATATTTAAAATGCCAACTATTTCTAGTTGGCAAGAAGTGGCATTCTACCAAAAAAAGGCCGTAAAGTCAATCTAAACGAGCCTAATGAGTCATGTGCTATAATGGTTTAACATGTCAAATTGGAAGATATTTTACATATTAGTAAATTTCTTAGTAACCCTGTTTTCAGGATTAGTTTTTGTGACCGTAATGCAGTCCTTAAGGCTTTCTGCAAATGACCCACAAGTGAAGATTACAGGAGATATTTTGAATTCTTTAAGCCAAGGAGCTGACCCTAAACAGCCCTCTCCTACTACCGTAGATATGGCTTCTGCTTCTAATCCATTTGTAATTATTTATGATAATAATGAAAAAGCTCTTGGTTCTACGGTTACATTGGATAAAAAAACACCTATTGCTCCAAAAGCAGCTTTTGAAAAAACAAAGAAAAATAATGAAAATAGATTCACCTGGGAACCAAAGGATGGATTAAGACAGGCTGTAGTGATGGTAAAGTACAAAGATGGTTATGTTTTGGTAGGAAGATCACTTGGCGAAGTTGATGGAAGAATAAAAATGATTATGAGAGTTGTAGGAATTGCATGGGTAATTGGAATTGCGGCTACAACTTTAGCCTTCTTATTTACGCGTCCTAGGAAAGAAGTCGTGGTTGAAGAAGTAAAATCTCCTAAAAAATCTGCAAGAAAAGCAAAGAAGTAAATTAAATTAGAGATCCGTATTTTAAGACAAAATCTGCTGTTTGATTTGATGTTATAAGTTTTTTAGGTTTTTTATTCAAAAAAAGTTTAGTAGCTGGTCTTCCGCCCTTTTTTATTTGATTAACATTCTCATAAGTTAACCGCGCTTGATATTGGTGTTAGACAGGATTTAACTTCTTGAACTTTTATTCTTATTTCCTTCTTTGCTCTTTTACGAAAGTATTTTTACTGATTCTTTGCTTCGTCTGTCTCTACTATATACGACCGATTATCTTTCATTTCGTCAATTGGATTCACATTACACAATAGAAGATCTTTGTCTTTATACGTGAGGAGAGTTAATTCAGCTCTTTCTTGAAGCTATGATCCAGACTATCCATTTTTTAATTTCAAGTAAAGCAAATACGCTTAATGCTGTTAATCCAATTAATATAAAGTGAGACATATTTAGCGGAGCAGTTTCAAACCAGTCATGCAGCCAGAATATTACAATGCTCTGTAGAATAATTCCTATCGCAACACCTAGCCATATTGAGGGATTAATAAAAATGCTTCTATGGATATTCATGAGGAAAGGTTCTACCTGTTTTTGCGCCTGAATGCCATTTACCCACTGCGCAACAACCATAGAAGTAAATACAGCGGTGGTAGTTTCAATTATCGGGAATCTAGGTAACATGTAAAGATAAAGTAATAAATTTGGAACACCCAGGGCTAATGTGCCATAGAAAATATTTTTTAGCTGAGTGGTGCTAAAAAACATTTCAGAAATTTTCTGGGGAGGTCGCTTCATTACATTCCCCTCCTCCTTAATAAAGGGAAACGTTTTATCCTGAACCCCATCGGTTACTAAGTTGATCCAGAGAATATGAATTGGTTTTAACGGGAACGGAAGATTGAGAATAATTGACGATAAAATCAAAAAAATCTGCGACAAGTTAGTAACTACCAGATAATAAATTACCTTCCGTATATTATCGGCGATTATTCTTCCTCTTCTGATAGCTTCAACAATTATTGTTAAATTATCGTCAACTAAAATCATTTTTGCGGTAGATTTAGCTGCTTCAGTTCCTGATCCCATAGCGATTCCCAAGTCAGCAGCCTTTAAGGCTAATACGTCGTTCACTCCGTCTCCGGTCATAGCTACGACTTCTTTTTGCTGAAGCAGCTTAACGATTCTATATTTATGCTCAGGTACAATCCTGGCAAGTACTGAAACGCTGGGTAGCTTTTCTTTTAACTGATCATCATTTAGTTCTTCGATTTCACGGCCAGTAAGTACTATATCCCCTTTTTTGTAGATATTTACCTGCTGGGCTATTGCCTGAGCGGTAAGAGGATTATCTCCGGTAATCATGATGATCTTAACTCCAGCGTCCTGAGCCGCTTTTACTGCTTCTTTTACTCCCTTTTTTGGAGGATCAATAAAACCGATGAGTCCGATTATTTCAATTTTCCAATTTTTAAAATCACCTTCATTTTTTGTCTGACCGAATGCAAGTACTCTTAGCCCTTTTTTTGCCATTCGATCATGTTCAAAACTGAGCTTCTCAAGCTCCCTTTTCGTGTTAATTGATTTCTGAGTAAGTGTTTCAAATGCCCCTTTTATAAAAGTGACTGTAGAATTTTTTTCCTTAACTACTGTAGCTGTGTATTTGTGCACAGGATCAAAAGGGTGAATTTTATATTCAGTATATTTATTTTTAAAAGAATGATAATCTCTACCCAACCATTTTGCGAGGGTGACATCTAGCGGATCACCGCTTATACCATCTTCTGATTCATTTGCTAGTGCTGCGATTAGTTTTAGGCGAGTCGTATCTTCAGAATAGTGGCCAGCAACTGTTAGCTGTCCTTTGGTTATAGTACCGGTTTTATCAGTTGCTATTAAAGTTGTGCTTCCTAGGGTTTCCACTGCCGGCAGGTGGCGCGTTAAAACACTATGTTTGGCAAGCTGCATTGATCCGACAGCCAGAGAGAGAGTAAGTACGATCGGTAGTCCCTCTGGAATTGCAGAGACAAGTATGGCAAGAAGAGCATAAAATATTTCAAAAGGAGAATGATTCTGATACAGCATTACTGATCCGATAATTCCGATTAATGCGAAGATAATAACGATATATTTTCTTGAAAACCTGTTTAGTGCTTTAGTTAATGGGCTGTCAGGTGACTTTTCAAGGACTTTCTGTGCAATTGAAGCAAGGTATGTGTCTTTTCCGGTTTTCACAACTACTCCCAGCGCAGTCCCCTTCACTACAACAGTTCCGGACAGAAGCATATTTTCGAGTTCAAAAACCTGAACTTTTTCTGAAAGAACAACATCGGCATTTTTTTCAACAGGCAAAGACTCGCCGGTAATAGCAGACTCATTTATTTGCAGCATATTGGTTTGGATGAGTCTTATATCCGCTCCTATCACGTCACCTTCACGAAGGCTAACTATATCTCCTGGTATTAATTCGGAAGACGGAATTACATAGGATTTTCCATCTCTTATTACAGTTACTTGTGTTTCGGTCATTTTACGAAGTGCCTGGGTAGATATTTCAGCTCGCATTTCCTGCCAGAAGCCTATAACTGTATTAACAATGATGACTAGAAGAATTACTGAAAAATCTTTTATATCGCCAAGGAATAAAGAGATCATTGCAGCAAAAAATAAAATATAAATTATTGGATTTTTAATTTGCCGGATAAATATCTGAAGATAATTAATTTTTTCCTCTTTAAGAACATTTTTTCCGTATTTTTCAAGTCGGCTTTTTACTTCCTGAGCAGATAAACCTTGTGTAGTACTTTTTAATTTTTTTAATACTTCTTTTGAGGACAGAGACTGAAAATTATACATCACGTAATTATATCAAGAGGAAGTCGTGTAATGTCAGACTAATTTCTTGGTTTTATGTCCGGTTTTATGAGAAGATACCCAATTATCCAGAATTCACCTATAGTAGCAAGCATAGGAAGTGATTCGGCTAGTGTTTTAAGGCTAGGAATAAGAATTAAAATAAAAGTAGAGAGGATATACCCTATTCCTCCTATAGTTAAAATCCAAGCAAGCGCTTTTGGCATCCCTGATTTATATGTAAGATATCCCATCGGTATTAACCATAGTCCAAAAAATATTCCGGAAACCAGCCATATTGATTCATGTAAGTTTAATAAATTATATGCTAAATCAGCTTGATTACCCACTAGAGTTGCATTAAGTGCAGATAGCCACGCCGCTGAGGAAATGAGTATAGTAATTGCATTTATTATCCCAAAAACCGCGATAAGTCCTGAGGAAAAACCGTTAACTTTTTTAAATAGTTTATAAAACCAAACGGCAACTAATGCCTGAAAAATTACGAGAGCTAATTCTGTAGCTATACCCAAACGAGCCAGGTTTTCTTTTTCAAGTAAATTTGTACTTGTTGCGAGTGCGTTCCCGTCCGCGTAGATGTTGCTTCTGGCAAATACAAAAACAAATAATCCAGTTAAAGCCAGGCCCAAATATAAAATTCCAGTTATTCTCGTGTCGGTTAAAAATCTCATCATACCTGTGTTAAAGTTATTCCCATAGCCTGATTATATCAGCTCATTTAATAGTTCCGGAAATTCTAAAGTACCCATACTTTTTTCAGTAAAATGGCCTTGATTTTCAAATTGGAGATGTGCTGCTGAGCCTGGATTCGAACCAGAATAAACGGATCCAAAGTCCGTTGTCCTACCATTAGA
>CAZMGC010000038.1:6240-7939 GCA_964565795.1 uncultured Gammaproteobacteria bacterium | reverse complement strand
TAGTTCTAAAAAAGAACCAAAACAGTATATAGAAGAGAATCCGTTTGAAGCCCTTATGGGAATGGGGAGCGACGTCGTAAAATCCATAAAGAGTGACGTGGGAAAAGATTCAGTTTTTGATGCCTGGGACCAGTTTTTGGGTGCAGACAAATCTCATGATGATAAACATGCAGGAGGTCACTCAGGAGAAACAGAAATGCACGCAGGTGAAGAAGTCGACGTAAATAACCATGATAAAGGTGCGAAAGAACACGCAAAACCTCATATTGAAGCAGGAAACGACTATCACAGAGATATAGTTCATGCTTCTGAAAGAAGAGCTTCTTCAGAAAATCAAGAAATAGCTGTAAAAGTTCAGGAAATCCTTATTGAGATTAAGCAGCTTGCCAACAGCTCTATTGAACTCAAGAAAAAAGTGGAAGTTCTTACAATTGAACAAATAGGCGAAAATCCTGGCGTATACCACCTTAATTTCATGGAAGAAGTTCTTAAATGGATTCACGACGCAAGAATGAACGTAGAAGATTCACTAGCTTGGTTTAATGCACTTAGAAGTAAAAAAGCAGCTCGTCAGTACGGTTCTCTTGCAAAAAAACACGGAGCTTCATTTATGCTTTCTGGTGAAAGAGCCCCAGTTACGCAAACCGGCTAAATCTCCCATTGACACATTAAATATCTAATTGATATCATCTTATTGTAATGTTTAGAAGTTTAAGTCTTATTATCGTCCTTCTTAACTCCCGCAGGGGGGCTAAGTTTGATGCATAACTAAGAGTTAAGCAGAAAACCCAAGACCTCCCAAGTAGGGAGGTTTTTTTGTGGTTTAGTCAGAACGCAAAGCGATTCTGAATTTGAAAGGAGGTGATTAATTATGGAAGGAAGCAATAGATTTGGACAGGAACCAGGATTTAATAGTGGACAGGGATTTGAAAGACCTAGACCACAGCAAAGATTTGTTGGTGATCTAACGATCGGACCGAACGGTAGAGTTATTCAACCAGGTCAAGAAAAAAGAAGTAAAGGGCCAGTACCCGGAACATCAAATAGAAAAATAAGAAATAGCGGACAGCGAGGCAGATAAAAATACTTAATGAAAGGAGGTGATTAATTATGGCAATAAAAACATTTGAAACAGAAGCAAGACCACCAATAGATGCTGTTGCACAAATGGCTCAGCAATCAATAGCTGGTGGAACTGAAGGAGGTCCTTCATTCTTTTTTCTGACAACAAGATCAATCAGAATGGACCCAGAATTGAGGGCCGACGCAGAAAGAATAATGGCAGAAAACAGAGCTTTAGCTTGGAGAAATACATTAAATTCACACGAACTTTCATTAGCAGATCAAGGATTATTAATCCAAGAAAAATTAGCAGCTAGAGTCAAAAATCCCGAAACTGGAGAAAGACAAATACCAGAAGTTGGTGGAACTATAGTAACTTTTAATGGAGGCGAAAGAGAAATTCAATTCCAGGCTGTTAATCATTTTAAAGGGACAATCTTAATTCCAGCAAATAAAGAAAGTCAATTAGTGCATGGAGAGACAATTGCAAAACCTAGAACCAGCGCTGTTTAATGTGAGCCCGACAAGAGTCGAACTTGTGACCTTTACAATGTCAATGTCGCCCTGCCTGCTTTGCCTTGTGGATCCAAGTGGATTCGAACCACTGACCTTTACAATGTCAATGTAACGCTCTAAC
>CAZMGC010000038.1:0-6230 GCA_964565795.1 uncultured Gammaproteobacteria bacterium | reverse complement strand
TCCAAGCATGGGGGGCAGGTCTAACCAACTGAGCTACGAGCCCTTCGCAAGCTCAGGGTAAACCCAAGCTAGGCTCTATTTTAACAGACTCGTATTTCTTGAGCAAACAAGTTGCTGTGCTACAATTAAATTATGACTAGAGCTGATGCACTTGATACATTAAATAATTACGTTAAGAATCAAAATCTTATTAAGCACATGCTTGCCTGTGAGGCTATCATGATTGCGCTTTGCAAACAGCTTAACCCAAACGCAGATGAAATCCTGATAAACAAGTGGGGAGTAACAGGATTACTCCATGATGTAGATTATGAACTTACCAAGGAAACCCCTGAAAAACATGGTTTGGTCGCGGAAGAAAAATTAAAAGATAAACTTGATGCAGATGTAGTCTATGCAATTAAAGCACATAATTACACAAGAACAGGAGTAACCCCAAAATCTCAAATGGATTGGAGTATTTATGCGTGCGACGAATTATCAGGAATTATAATCGCTGCTACCCTCATTCATCCAGATAAAAAGCTTTCTTCAGTCGATGCCGATTTCGTTATTAAAAGATTTAATGAGCCTAATTTTGCAAAAGGTGCAAACAGAGAACAAATAAAAACATGCGAAACTGCTCTAAAAATTCCACTCAAAGACTTTGTTCGAATTTCATTATCTGCTATGCAGGGAATTTCGAAAGATCTAAATCTTTGACAATTAGAAGCATTTTTGCCTAAACTAAATTATGAGCGAATCTAAAAGCGAACACATCTATAGAAGTAGAAAGCAAATTATAACAAATAATTTCCTAGGAGGAATCGCGTGGGGAATAGGAGTAACGATAGGACTTGCATTTTTCTTTGGAATACTGGCTTTTATATCCCAACATATTGATTTTGTACCAATAGTCGGTGATTTTATTGCAGGTATAATAAACTATATTTTGACAAACGGCACTCAATATCCTAGATGATTAAGATTACGTACATCGCTTTATTTTTATTAGCGCCTGTTATCCCTTTTGTTTGGAAATATCAGTATTACGCGTAAGGATTGCTAATTTAATATGCGCCTGTTAAAATCCCAAAGATGAACGATTCAAACCTATCAAGCATAAGACATTCAACTGCACATCTCCTCGCAGCAGCTATTTTAGATCTTTATCCAGATACTCTCTTAACAATTGGCCCTTCAATTGACACAGGCTTCTATTATGACTTAGATTTCGTAAAACCAATTTCCGAAGATGATCTACCAAAAATTGAAAAGAAAATGGCAGAAATTCTTCCAACTTGGGATTCCTTTTCTTACCGAGAAGCAACTGCAGAGGAAGCAAAAGAATTTTACAAAAATAATAAATATAAACAAGAATTAGTAGATGAAATAGCAGAAAAAGGAGAGAAGATTACATTTTATAAAGCGGGTAATTTTGAAGATTTATGTCGGGGGGGACACAGTGAAAATCCTTCAAAGGAAATTGGAGCATTTAAGCTTCTTAATTTAGCAGGAGCATACTGGAGAGGAAGCGAAAAGAATAAAATGCTAACGCGCATTTATGGAACCGCATTCCCAACTCAGAAAGAATTAGACGAATATCTTGCAATGCTTGAAGAAGCTAAAAAGAGAGATCACAAAAAAATAGGACAAGAGCTTGAGCTATTTATGTTCCATGAAACTTCCCCAGGTATGCCTTATTGGCTTCCAAATGGTCTTGTTCTCTATAACAATCTTTTAAATTTCTCTAGAGCAGTTCACGCGAAATATGGCTATAAGGAAATTGCTACTCCAATCATGAATAAGAAAACTCTATATGAAACCTCTGGACACTGGTCACACTATAGAGACGATATGTTTTTGTCTCCTATGTCATTTTTAAGGGAAGATTCTAAGGAAGTGCTTGAAGGCAATGAGGTTTTTGGAATCAAACCCATGAACTGTCCAAACGCCATGAATGTATTTTCAATGACGACAAGATCTTATAAAAATCTCCCGTTAAGATTCTCCGAAACCTCAGCCCTTCATAGATTTGAACCAAGTGGAACACTAAATGGACTTTTTAGAGCCCGAGAATTCCATCAGGATGACGCTCACGTTTTTTTATCAAAAAGCCAAGTTGAAGAGGAGTTTGGAAAAATCATGGATATGATTGAAGAACTTTATGAGGCATTTAAACTCCCGTATAGATTAAGATTTGGCACGAGACCGGAAAACTTTATGGGAGATAGTAGGGATTGGGACGCAGCTGAAAAAGCACTTCAGATAGTTTTGGATAAATCAGGAAAAGAGTACGTTACCGAAGAAGGAGAAGGAGCTTTTTATGGACCTAAGGTAGATATTCTCATGAAAGACTCGCTAGGAAGAGAATGGCAGACAGGAACAATTCAATTGGATTTCCAGCAGCCTAAAAATTTCAATCTAGACTATATTGATGCAACAGGCGCAGAAGTTACTCCCGTAGTCCTGCATAGAGCTATCTATGGATCGTTTGAAAGATTCCTCGGTATTCTTACGGAACATTTTTCAGGAGCATTTCCTGTATGGCTTAGCCCCATCCAGGTAAAACTTCTCCCGATTGCCGACAAACACAACGATTATTCTCAAAAAGTTGCTAATGAGCTTATGTCTAAGGGCATTAGAGCAGAGGTAGATTTAAGATCTGAAAGGCTTCAAGCTAAGATTAGAGAAGCAACTTTGCAAAAGACGCCATATTTAGGTATAATAGGATCCACGGAAATTGAAAATAACAGTGTTTCAGTGAGAAGTAGAAATGGGGAAGACCTGGGAATCCTAGAGCTTTCTCATTTTTTACAAAAGATCGAAGAGGAAATTGATAAAAAGGTATAATAAAAACAAGACAGTTAATAAGTTTTACAGAACTAACGAGCGAATATTTGCGAGCGAATTAAGGGTATTAGACTCTGAAGGCAAGCAAATAGGGGTCCTAAAAAAGTTTGAAGCACTAAATATTGCCCGAGAACAAGGATTGGATTTAGTAGAAGTTGCCCCGACTGCTAAGCCACCGGTTGCCAGAATAATCGACTTTAAAAAGTTTCTTTACCAGGAAGAAAAGAAAAGAAGGGAAGAGAAAAAGAAAGCGAAAAATTCTGAAACTAAGGAAATCCGTCTCGGTCCATTTATGGACGACCATGATTTAGATACCATGGTAAGACGTGCAAGGGAATTTCTAGAAGGAAACGACAAAGTAAGACTTGTTGTTAGATTTAAGGGTCGCCAGATGGGGCATCCTGAATTCGGACATCAAGTTTTAAATAAAGCTATAACTAGCCTATCAGACGTTTCTAAAATCGATAAGGAGGCACATTTTGAGGGAAGGCAGCTAATAACAATGCTTTCTCCAGAAAGGAAAAAGAAAAATGACGAAGAACAAACACAAAGTGAAAAGATCAGTGAGTAGACGCTTTAAGGTTACAAAAACCGGAAAAGTTATGTTCTCACATCAAAATAACCAACATCGATTCACTCATAAAAACAAAAGACAGAAAAGAAGAAATAATGTTGATGGAATACTAAGTAAGGAATTTTCAAAAAAAGTTAAATCAATGCTTAATGTAGCACAATAATATGGCAAGAGTAAAAAGAGGCGTAGTCTCTCGAAGAAAACATAATAAATTATTTGCAGGTAATAAAGGTTTTACCGGCACAAGAAATAGATTAACAAAAGATGCACATGAAGCAGCACTTCATGCTGGTCAATATGCATACCATGGAAGAAAACTTAGAAAAAGGGATAATAGAGCACTTTGGATTACAAGAATTTCAGAAGCTAGTAAAAAAGAAGGAGTCTCATATTCAGTTCTTATTAACAAACTTAAAGCTGCAAAAATTGAACTAGACAGAAAAATCCTTAATGACATCGTTCAAACTGATCCCGCCACATTCAAAGAGATAGTTTCTTCAGTTAAATAACCTTTGATACAATACTCCTATGGCACTTTTTACTCAAGAAGGGTTTGATAAGATAAAACGCGACTTAAAAACTGCTGAAGAAAAAAGACCACAGGCCGTCTCAACACTCGCAAAAGCTAGAGCTATGGGAGACTTATCCGAAAACGGATTTTACAAAGGAGCGCGATTTGAACTCAATGATTTGGATAGAAAAATTAGACAATTAAGGCAACTCGTTCGGGAGGGTAGGGTAATTCAGAAACCTTCGAGTAATGATGTTGTTCAAATCGGACACACTGTAACATTAAGGAGAATTAATTGACATCAAACACTATATTTTGTTAAAATCCCAATCTATGGCCAGAGAAAAAGTTGAACCAGGTCCTGATCTAAAAAAAGCAATTACCGAGGCACGAACTAGAATTGATCGAAAACTAGGAGTTCCTGCTCATGAAACCTCAGAACAGGTAGGAAAAATTTCCAGAATGTTATTTTCTGCTGGCGCAGTTGAACCAAGAACCGTAATTGTTGATGGACAAATTCAAGAAGAACCCGTAATAACATTTGGCATGGTTTCACCAGAATACGGTTTTTTTGGCTCTATTAGAAGAGACGGAATTATGAGATTTGGACCCAAAGAACATATAGGAGATCAAGTTTTATTAAACTTAAATAATAGTATTGAAATTCATCAAATTCCTGATATACAGGAAGGGCAGATATGGAGAACTACTCTTGATTGGGGACTAAGAGCATTGGGAGCAGTTGCTGAGATAGCAGAAAGATTTGAAGCAAGAAAGAAAAGTGGGCCGGCTTATTATGACACTGATGAGGGAAGAGAAATTAGATTAAAAATGGGTATACAACAAGATGTTGCACCAAGAACAACTTAATAGTAATATACATTTATGATTAATAAATTAAATTTTGGGTTTTACTTTACACTCCTTTCCGGGAGGTAACGTATTGCCAAAAATAAAAAGGCAATAAGCCTCCCAAGACGGGAGGTTTTTTTGTGGAAAACCCGCCAGCCTCGCAAGCGAGAGCATTGCGGGCGAGAGGAGGTGAAAAATATGAATAATAGCTCAGATAATCAAAAAGCAAAAGAAGTAATTCCAATAGACCATACAGGTGCAAGACACAGCGGAGAAGCGTACGACGCGATGAAAGCGTTGAAAGATGCAGAAGAAGCAAGACCTATCATAACAAGGCCTTTAAATGTTGTCCTGGCTGAAATAGCGGCAATGCCTCAAACAGAAGACGAGGTTTTTTGGCCTGACTGGAACAGGGAAGCAAGAGGAAAGGAGTGGGGATAATAATAGCCTGCATTCTGCTTCAAAATTCGGTATACTTAAAGCATGGAAAATGAACTCTTAAATATTAAAAATAATGCCATGAGTTTGATTCTCGATACTGAGGATCCAAGTGAATTAGAAGAAATAAAATTGGAATTTTTAGGTAAAAATGGACGCCTGACACTTTTACTTAAACAGTTGCCTAAAATCGATCCTGAAAAAAGAAAAGAAATAGGGATTTTGGCTAATGAAGTCAAAAATACAATCGAAGACACTCTTAAAGAAAAAACTAAAGATGCTAAGTATGTAGAAACACACACCAAAATAGAAAAAATTGACGTTACAAATCCTGGAATCCGTCCATTATTAGGTCATCATCATCTCATAACTCAAGCAATTTCAGAAATCACTTCTATTTTTGATCGCATAGGATTTACTAGAGTTAGATATCCAGAAGTAGAGTGGGATTGGTATGCGTTTGGTGCACTAAACTTTCCTGAAGGACATCCTGCGCGTGACGATTGGGAAACTTTTTTTATTGACACAAAACCAAACCAAAAAATGGGCCCTATGCTCTTAACACCTCATACTTCAAGTGGTCAAATTAGGGAGATGGAAAATTCCAAACCTCCAATTAAGATGCTTAATATTGCTAAATGCTATAGACGTCAATCAGACGTTTCGCATACACCAATGTTTCATCAATTTGAAGGACTTGCGATAGATAAAAATCTTTCAATCGTAAACTTAAAAGGAGTTTTAGATTATTTTGTAAAATCATATTTTGGAGAAAATAGAACTGCCAGAATTAGACCTTATCATTTCGAATTTACTGAGCCCTCCTTTGAGGTTGATGTAAGCTGCGGTGTATGTAATGGAAAAGGTTGTAAGCTCTGTAAAGAGGGGTGGCTTGAGATGGGTGGAGCCGGAATGGTCCATCCAAATGTTTTAAAAAATTGCGGAATTGATCCAAATGAATTTAATGGATTTGCATTTGGTTGGGGAGTAGAAAGAGTTCTTATGATGAAAGAGGGAATTGAA
>CAZMGC010000037.1:0-8213 GCA_964565795.1 uncultured Gammaproteobacteria bacterium | reverse complement strand
TTGTAGATAACTCTTTTGCATCTGGAGATATATTCACAGCTTCTAAATCAGGAAAAACACATTTTGTAATTGATAGAAATGGAAATGTAGGAATTGGTACAAACCTTCCTCAATATGGACTTGATTTTAATAGTAGTTCTTCAAAAACTATTGGTAATTCAGGAGGAGCATTATTGGTTCAGGGTAGACCTGCAGGAAGCGTATCGGGATCCGGATATGTTTCATTAACAATCGGATCAACACATTATCCAGCAGGAGATGCAATTCTCTCCGGAGGAACTGCAAGCGATGTATATGGAGCTGCTGGAGCTTCAATTACAGCAGAGGGATTTGACTATAACGGAAACTCAAACATTATCTTAAAAATTGGTCGAAGTATAACTAGCTCAGCTACTGGAAATAACTACCTATTTGTTAACGACAGTTTTGGAAATACCAGAATGACCGTAGTTGATACTGGTGAGGTTGGAATAAATACCACATCCCCTACTGCAAAACTTGATGTAGCAGGAACTGCATCAGTTGGGGGTCAACTCTCATTTAGATCAGGTTTTGGACAAATTCAAACAACTCAAAATCAAACACTTACTATTGGAGGAGATACAACGGGATATATTTCTCTATTGCCAATAAATGGTACAGGAAAAGTCGGAATAGGCACATCGACACCAAAAAATTTACTTCATATTTATCAGGCCAGTAATCCAGTATTAAGAATTGGCGATGCAAGCGCAGCTGAAGGATGGAACGACACGACACTTGGAGAAATAGTCTTCGGCACACATTATGATTTGCAAGAAAAAACCAAGATTTATACATGGGGCAACTTTGCTACAACAGGATACACCCCAGATCTTAGATTTAAAACTGATACACAGGATCGCATGACTATATTAGGATCTGGTGCAGTTGGTATTGGAACTACTGCTCCACTTTTCCGCTTACATACCGAAACCTCACAATCAGCCACTTCAGCTGCAATGTTTTATAACTCCAATACTGGTTCAAATGCAGATGGAATTATTGTTAAATTAGGAGCACAAAACTTAACTTCTTCAGGATGTGCTACAAATGGAAACTGCAATGAATTCGTAACATTTCTAAATGGAGACGGATTAAAAGTAGGCAAAATTCACGCAAGCGGCACCAACACTATAGCATATAAAACAAACGGCACTGATTTCGCTGAACTTTTTGTAAACACTGATTCAGAAAAAAGTCTACCAGAAGGTACGCTCATGTGCTCTTCAGGTAAAGAAAAAGTCGAAAGATGCGGAAAAAATAATAATTCTATTTTAGGAGTGATCTCAGAAAGAGCAGGATTTATAGGAGGCAAAGAACACCCAGATGCTGTTACCGTTGGGCTAATTGGTCAGATACCTGTTTTAGTTAGCACGGAAAGTGGTCAAATTAAAAAAGGTGATTTCATAACAACCTCTTCCCAGTCTGGAATTGGATCAAAAGCGATTAATCCTGGATTTGTAGTAGGCAGAGCGATGGAGGATGATGACGGATCAGGTAAGGTATGGACTTTAATTAACACAAGTTGGTATGATCCTGATATTCAATTAGCAGATGCGGGGTTATTAACGCTAGCGCCTACAATTGACGATAACTTTGAAGTAAAAAGACAAAGTGGCGAAACCGTAAATAGAATTGGTGCATTCTCTGAAATATTGGTCGCAAAAGTAAAAGCTGGTTACTTTGAAACCGGAAAACTGATAGTTACTGGTTCAGCCTCCGTGAAAAATCTGACAACTGAAACTTTAGCTTCAACTATTGGAAATTTTTCACAGCTTAGCACTGATTCACTCGTGATAGGAAGTGAGAATATTAATATCGCAGGACAAAGCTTAAGAGAATATATCGCTTCAATTGTTGAAGGTGTGGTCGGTGAAAACGGAAGCGAAGATACTATTATAGTATCGCCTATCTTAGCCACAGATGTCATAACTCCAAAAACAGGAAAAACTCTTTCTGTAAAACTAAATTCAGACGATGAGTCATCAAGTTTCAAGATTATGAACTTATCAGGCTCAACTGTAGCCAGCATAGATGCACTAGGCAACGCTTCGCTGTCTGGTGAACTTAGATCTGAAAGCATTCAGACTGGTAATGCTTCAGTTTCAGGCACACTTAGAGCTGATAAGATTATCGCTAATCAAATTGAAGGGCTAAATATCCAAGCCTCCTCAGTCTCAGCTAACTATATTACAAATAATTATTATCAAGCGACACCTTCAGCTAACTACAATCAAGCTACTGGAAGCGCAAGTTTTGACAATCTTGTAGCTATGAGAGCTACATTTGAACAAGGCCTAATGGCTTTTGGACCTGCAAGCTTCTATGAAGCTTCAGTTGCTGACAGATTATTTGTTGGATCTAAATTATCATTAGCAGACACAAGTATTAATGTGCTAGGCGGCAACCTAGAACTACAGCCACTAAGACAAGGCGGAGTTTCACTAGTTGGCGGACTGGTAGAAATTGATGTGGACGGAAATCTTAAAGTTAATGGAAATGCATACTTTGCAAAAGATGTAGATATTAAAGGAAAATTATTAGCAAGCTTTGTGTCCCCACTTCCTGGAAGAGATTTCGTTTTGGAACTTGGCAGAAGAGATGAAGAGGGAGAAAGCGAAAATCATAATTCATCATTTGTTATCAGAAACTCAAGCGCCTCTGCCCTTCTCTCAGTTAACAATCAAGGAGACTTAAATGCATCTGGTGCCGGAACATTTAACAAACTTAATCTTAATATTGTAAATAAAGCCTTAGCTCTCTCACCTACCGAAGTAATTGCTACTGGATCTGCTGGAACTGCAGAAATTCAACCCAATAGAGAAGAATTAACAATCAGAAACAAACTTGTAACAGAGGATTCACTCATTTATATAACTACCAAAACATCTACTCAGAGTGAAAGCGTTTACTTATTAAGACAAGTTCCAGGACAGTCGTTTACTGTAGGAATATCAAGTCCAATCAATAAAAAAGTACCTTTCAATTGGATTATTATTAATTGATATAGTTTTGTCCAATTTTTATTCTTGACATTATACTTTTACTGGAATAAAGTAGGTTAATAACAAATGGAAAATAGATCGCTATTATCTGCCAGAATAGAGAATTTATCAATCTTCTTAATAGGAATATTCTTATTCCTATTCCCTATTATAATAGTAAGCATTACAACTGACGCATATGTGGTTCCAAAACAAGCGTTATTATCAGTAGTAGTTCTGGGTGGAGTTTTACTTCTTGGAGCAAAAGGGTTAGTAAATAAAGCAGTAAGACTTAGGAGAACTCCTTTTGATTTACCTCTAGCGTTATTCGGAGCAGCAGTATTTCTTTCAGCTATATTTGCAGTCAACAGATTTGATTCGCTAATCTCATTTGTTCCTTTCCTTTTCGCTATACTATTATTTTACTTAATCACAAACAGCGTACGAAGACATAAAGATATTACTTTCCTAGTCGGATCCTTAATCGCAGGCGCAATTGCAGTTTCAGCTATTACAGTATTATCTTATGTAAAAATTTATCCTTTACCATTTATTTTTGCTAAAAATCAGGCCTTTACACCACTTGGAAGTCTTTTTGATCAAGCAGTATATCTAATAGTAATTCTAAGTATTTGTCTATTAATGGCATGGCCTGCTCTTAAAAGAAGAGTCATAGAAAAAAATAGAATAATATTTGTAGCAGGATCGCTATTCGTATTAATTGGAGTTGCAGTAACTATTCTGGGTGTAATTACACTTCAAAAACCAACTATCCTCCCGTTTCAAATTGGGTTCCAAACAGCATTTGCCGCAATCTCACAAGACACAGGAAGAGTTATTCAAGGATTCTTAATGGGATCAGGAGTAGGAACATACTTAACAGACTTTACCAGATTCAAGCCGGCCACAATCAATCTAAACGAAACACTTTGGAGCCTTTCATTCCTTAGATCATCAAGCTTTGTGCTGGAATTAATTGCTACAACTGGACTTCTTGGAATACTTTCTTTCCTTTTCTTAGTTTATAGAATATTTAGAAGTAGACCATTATTTATTCCTTTAGTATTAATAGTTGGCGCAGCCTTTATTCTTCCATTCTCATTCTCTAGCTTAGTACTATTATTTGTAATGCTCGGAATCTACAGCGCACAACAAGGACTTCTTGAAAGACAAAAACACAGATTCTTCGATGTAGAATTAAAATTAGTTACACTTAAAAAAGGAGTATTTGCCTTAACTGATCCAAATGCAAGAAGTAATTCAGAACACGAGAACCTACTTCCAATAGGTGTTTTTGCCGGAGCAGTAATATTTGTTGGACTAATTGGATTTGTAACTGCCAAATTCTTCATTTCTGACTACCTGTTCCAACAATCTTTCGTTGCAGCTGCAGCAAATGATGCTCAAAAAACATACCAACTTCAAACAAGAGCCATTAATATGTTCCCACAACGCGATGGATTCCATAGAATATTCTCACAGATTAATCTTACATTGGCTAACAATTTAGCTCTAAGTGTTCCTCAGGGCCAACAAGTTAGCGCTGAAACGCAACAAACCATATACCAGCTTATTCAACAGTCAATAAATAGTGGAAGAAACGCAACAACTATCTCCCCTCAGACAGCAATCAACTGGCAGAATCTTTCATCAATCTATAGAAGCTTAATCGGATTTGGTCAAAATGCAGATCAATTTGCGGTGTTTGCTAACCAACAGGCAATATTATTAGATCCAAATAACCCTCAGGAATACATTAACTATGGAGGAATATTCTATCAATTGGGACAATGGGATGAAGCTATCAGACAATTCCAAATCGCAGCTCAACTTAAACCAGACTACGCAAATGCATACTACAATTTAGGACATGCCCTAGAACAAAAAGGAGATCTTCAAAATGCATTAGTTCAATACCAAACAGTAAGAAACTTAGTAGCAGAAGATAAAGCCAGCCTAGATGTAATTAACAATGAAATAGCTGCTATCCAATCCAAAATAAGCTCAACACCAGTTGCTCAATCAGGAGATTCTCAAATCGGAATCAGCCAGCCTGATGCACAACTTCCACAACAAGATCCGCCTGTTCAAATCCCTGCACCAAAACCATCCAATAGTCCAACACCAAGCCCAAGGACTTCCCCAGCTCCAACAAGCAACAATTAAGCTGAGAATCGAACAGAAACAAATCAAATCTTAATTAAGATTTTTAATACCAAAAAATACGCCAGCTAAGACGCTCTCGTTTATTTTTTGGAAGAGTAATTACTCTTGGGGTTCTCCGTCCTGTGAAGACATGTCTTCAGAAGGTCTTGAGTCTCTAGATGGACGTCTGTCGTCTGATCCGTTGTCTCTTTGTTTCCTGAAGCAATCTCCGCAAAGAACTGGTCTGTCTCCTCGTGGCTGGAAAGGAACTGAGTCTTTTCTACCACAATTAGAACAAGTTATTTCAAACATTTGTCTCGGTCCACCGCCACCTCGTCCGCCTTCCATTCTAGCTTTTTTAGCTTGTCTGCATGAAGGACATCTTACAGGTGCGTTCTGGAATCCTTTAGACTGATAGAACTCTTGTTCTGATGCAGTCCAAACGAATTGATTTCCACAATCGCGACACGTTAAATTTTGATCTTGAAATGCCATATGTTTTAAATTAAATCTTATAAATAATATCTAAAATCTATTAGATATAACTTATGATTTATTATTTATTTTTTCACCTCCTCTTACCTACCTTAATCCGTCAAAAAACGAATCAAAGAAAAGTCATGATTAGAAAAAATTATATGTTTTGAGGCTCTCCTCTGGGATATGTTCATCTATTTTCCCAGAGAACTTATGGAGTTTCATGGGCTTCTAAGTGAATTATATTATAAATGTCCATAAAATAGCAAACAATACATAATTATATAGGAAAAACTAGCCTCGTTTTAGCGCTAAATGAGGACTTATTACCCAATGGCTCACCCTGACTAATATCAAAATTGCTTCCTTTTAGTTTAATATTATTTTTTTCTAAATAATCAAAAAGTTTTTGATAAACTAAAATAAAATAAGATTTAGGACCATGATAATCATATACTAAGGCTTTAGTCTCTGGAAAAACTCTAAAATAATAATTATCTGGTGCCTTTATTTCCTGAGAATAATCTTTGTCACAAATTACAGCAACCTCAAGGGAAACATTTTTTGGTCTGTAATCTGTCTCCGAATAGAGCGTTAGATCATTTTCTTCAGCTTTCAAACCCAGTCTTTGAGCTTCTTTTCTAATTTGAAGCCTATAATCATCAATGCTATCATAAGATCCATGCTCAACTTTTAAACAAAAAAGATTAAATGGTCCGATATTTTCTGTCTTAAAAACTTTATCTAAGCTCAGATTCTCGAAAAATAATTTTCTTAACTTCTCTAATCCCTCGTACTCTGTCTTCTTTTCTTCAATTTCTTCATTTAATTTTTTCAACCTCTCCTCAAGATACGAATCCGAAGAATCTGAATCAATAACTGTCTTAATCTGCCTAAGAGGAATGCTAAAATTCTGCATAAATCTAATTCTAAGAAAATCCCTCGCCTGCTCCGGGCTGTAGTAGCGATATTTAGTCCATTTATCTACATAAATAGGTTTTAACAAATCTTTTTGATCATAAAACCTAATAGTCCTCGGACTTACCATGCATATTTCTGCAAATTTTTTCAGGCTCAAAAGCTTAGAAATACTTGTGTTGAGCTGTGTCGAAACATTAACTTGACTCTCACCCTGCGTCATAGTTTATAGTATGCAGACTTCCCTAGTGGAAGTCAAGAAATATGGAAAGAGATATTCACAGAATAGCAGAAATGCCAAAACATCCTCAAGCTCCTGCAATGGAAAGAGGATCAAGGCTTTCTAGGAGAAAAGCATTAATGTCTGCGGGAATTTTAACCGTAGCAGCAGGTATGACTGGAGCCGGGCAGTTTTATGCCGAAGATCCAGGATTTTTCTTCGGAAAAGGAATAGAGCTGGCATTGGATCACAACTGCACAAGTGTTTCAGAAGATGCAACAGATATGACAAGAGTATATCTCAGATTTCCTGACGATAAACGACTTGTTAGAAACCTTCTAAGAGCTGAAAGAGCTTATAGCAGAGGGAAAATAAAAAAATACGAAAAATTTATGGATAACTATAGAGAAACTCAAGCTGGAATAGCCGAAGCTTATGGATTCACTCTCTTGGATTCAGAAAATGATCAAGAAGAAGTGTCTAACGCTCAGTCAGTGGATGAAGTTTTGCAAATTTTAAATAACTTCGGATCTAATTTCGATCTTAAATTTGAGATTCCACAAGAAAAACCACTTAATGATTTTGAAATGATTTATGATTCTTTTGATCCCGAAGTTCATGATCTTGGTTCGGCAAAACGCATGGCTCAAAGCGCTTTGCTTTCACTCTCAGATCTTCCGGTTGAGTTAGTTAAATTAGCAGGTGTTAAGAAGGTGCTATTTGTTAAAAACCTCCATGGATCAATTGTTAACAGAAATGAGGAAACCACTTTTGGAGCATACAATTTTAAAGGAATTATTTATATGGATTTTGATAGAAATCAACCATGGTTAGAATTCAGAAAAACATTTGCGCACGAATTGGGACACGCGCTTGATTCTGCTATCTGCGGAACTTTTGGTATGTATCAGGACGAAGAACTGGGAGTTCTAAATTCAGATCCTAGCCTTACTTTGACGAAATACGGATCAGCAAGCGCGACTGAAGATAAGGCTGAAATGATGATGGAAATGCTATTTGGACTAGCTGATCCATCAGAAATGCCTGAAGCTGTAGCAAACAAATATAAGTTAATTTTAGCTAGACTTGAAGATAATCTGCCAGGAATCTCAGGATACTTAAGAACGATAAGTTTTTTTGAATCATATGCTCCCCTAGCGAAAGGACAAAGTTAGTATGAAAGATAACGGAAAATTTACACCAATAGATGCGGTTAAAGATCAAGTAACTCAAGAGGTTGTTGCTTCAGCTGAGCATGAAGCCAGAATTAAGCCTGGCGATGTCAGGATGTTATTTACTCTAGACGAAGTAACTTCCGAAACAGATCAGGAATTATTATTTACAGATGAATATCCGTATAAATGGCTAGAGCAATACCCTCTTGTATTAGTAACCAAATGTGACCCGGAAACTAAATCAGCAGAAGTAGTTATGGTAAGTGGTGCATA
>CAZMGC010000036.1:0-8427 GCA_964565795.1 uncultured Gammaproteobacteria bacterium | reverse complement strand
TAATGAAAAAGGCGAAGTTGTTCCCCCACCTCAAATCGTCGGAATGCTTTCAAAAGAACTTCTTAAAGAATTCCCAGGCTCAAAAGTAGTAGTTGATCAGAAATATTTTTTAACAGCTAAAAAAATCGTAGAAGAGTGTGGCGGAGAATTAGTCCTTTCAAAAACTGGACATGCTTACATTACAGAAACCATGACAAATACTGGTGCAATTTTTGGCGGAGAGGCTTCTGCTCATTACTACTATAAAGCTACGGGAAATGCAGAATCACAAGTCATGACTATAATAGGTGTTTTAAAAGTTTTAACTGAAGAAAATAAACCAATTTCTGAAGTTGCAGAAGAATTTAGGAGATCTTATGAGTCAGGAGAATTTAACTACGCAGTATCAAATGCTAAAGAAGTAATGGATTACTTAAAAAATAAATATAGTGATGCACAGTTGTCCGAGATGGATGGAATAGCCATAAATTACCCTGATTGGAGATTTAGTGCTAGATCATCCAACACAGAACCACTTCTTAGAATAAATGTTGAAGGATCTACTAGGGCACTTGTTGACGAGCAAACTCTCAAACTTAAGAAAGAAATTGAATCTGTAGCTCACATAGAAGATTCCCCCACTCATTAGTTTATGTCTGAAATCCTAGATCTAATTATAAAAGCATCTAAAAAAGGTGGAGAAAAAGCGCTTGAATATTTTGAAACAAATATTGAAGTTGAATACAAAGGCGACAATTCTCCTGTAACTATTGCAGATAAAGAGACCGAAAAAGCTATTAGAGATGTAATTTTGTCAGAAATGCCAAACGCAAAGTTTGTGGGTGAAGAGGGAGGAGGAAGCTTAGATCAGGATGAATTCTTTATTATTGATCCCATTGATGGAACTAAAAGCTATATAAGAGGTCTTCCATACTGGAGAGTTTTAATAGGCTTTGTTAAAAATGGTAAACCAGTTGCCGGAGTGAGCTATGATCCTTTGTCTAAAAATATTTTTTATGGTGAGTTGGGTTTTGGTGCATATTTCAATGATATAAAATGTCATGTATCAGATCTTTCTGATATTTCTAAATCCTTTCTTTTCTATACAAATCCTAAATATTTCGAAAATCTAAATTCCCTACTGGATCTTTTAGACAAAGTTAATACGGGTAGAAGTTATGAGTTGGGATATGAATACCTAGCTTTAGGAAAATGTGACATTGTAATTGACACCGCAGGAAAATCCTGGGATGTTGCTCCTTATAAACCTATTATCGAAGAGGCTGGAGGAAAAGTTACAAACCTGGAGGGAAAGGATTGGGTCTTAACTGACTCAGAATGCTTAATAACTAATGGACTTTTGCACGCCAGCGTGGTAAAAATATTAAATAAATGAATCCTAAAGATCCATCAAATTTCAGGCAATTTATAATTGACACTCCTTCCCAGTTTAAAGTAGGAATGGAAATTGCAAAGAACGCTAAGGTAGAGGGAAACTTTAAGAGCCTTACGGTTTCCGGAATGGGCGGATCAGCTTTGCCAGTTAATCTTTTACAAGCGTACATAAATTCCCAAACCCTTGAAACTCCGCTTGATATCTATATTAATAGATATTATTCTCTCCCGCCTCATTCAAAACAAAAAGATTCTTTAAATTTTATTTCTTCATACTCAGGCACAACTGAAGAATCTATTTCCTCACTGGAAGAGGTTCAAAAGCTTGGACTTCCTTTTGTAGGATTTTCAAGCGGAGGAAATATCGAAGAACTTTGTAAAAAGTACCAAATGCCTCATGTAAAACTCCCTATTCCTTATCCTAATTACCAGCCAAGAATGGGAACTGGTTATTTCTTCGGCGCTATGTATCAGGCTCTCGTAAATCACGGATTGATCCCCGATAATTCTTCGGAGATTATTAAGAGTGCCGAAAGGTTTAGTGAAAAGATGGATTCATACGAGAAACGGGGTCAGGAGTTAGCTCAAAAACTTAAAGGTAAAACTCCAGTTATTTATGCATCTTCAACTTTTGCCTCAACAGCAATGGTTTGGAAAATAAAACTAAATGAAAATGCCAAAACTCCGGCTTTTTATAATTTTTTTCCAGAACTAAATCACAATGAAATGGTCGGTTTTACAAATCCACAGGCTAATTTCTTTATTATAATGCTCAAAGATCTAGACGATCATGCTCGAAATATTAAAAGATATGAAGTCACTGCTAACTTATTACGAGATAAAGGAATTGAGTCAGAAATTATTGAAATGGACGGAGAAGATATATTTTCCAAGATGTTCTTAAGCATAACTTTAGCAGATTGGGCTTCTTACTATTTAGCATTAGAATATAACCAGGACCCAACTCCAGTTGCAATGGTTGAGGATTTAAAGAAAATTTTAGCCTCGTAATCACTTTTACAAAACTCCTACATTAATTTAACCAGTTTCTTCTTTTAAGCAAATAGAATAACTTTTGAAAGGAGGAAGTATGGCAAGAGTTATTGATGACACTGGTAACACCCACATAATCCATGAACATCATGATGGGATTCAGGAACTGGGATGGGAGTTACTATCGCAGTAGTTATACTTGCGGTTCTAGCTTTTCTATTTCTTTATTACGGCTTACCGGCAATTAGAAGCGCATCATCTCCTCAGGTAAATGTTCCTGGATAGGTTGATGTGAATGTTAGCAGAGAGTAAAGGTATTGATAATCTAAGCAAATACTTGGATAATAGTATTAATGCCTCAAAGAAACGTAGTCTGGTTCAATCAAGTCGATAAAGAAGATATTCCATTAGTTGGAGGAAAAGGTGCTAATTTGGGCGAAATGACAAAAGCCGGCTTTCCTGTCCCCAACGGATTTATAGTAACAGCGCATGCTTTTTTCGAATTCATAAAGCAAAATAATCTTGAGAAAAAAGTTAAAAATCTTTTGAATACCGTTAACTTTGATAATTCCCACTCCCTAAAACAAGTCTCTGACCACATTAAAAAAGAAGTTCTAGAAGGAGAAATGTCTCAGGAACTCGTTAAAGAAATATATTTGTCATATAAAGCTCTTGGAAGCCCTACTGAAGATGCATTAGTGGCAGTCAGATCATCTGCTACTGCCGAGGATTTACCAAATGCCTCGTTCGCTGGGCAGCAGGAAACTTTCCTAAATGTAAAAGGAGAATCAAACTTAATTTTGAAAATTAAAGAATGTTGGGCTTCCCTATATGAAGAACGTGCGATTTTTTATAGACATGAAAATAAATTCGATGCTGTAAAAGTAGGAATTGCTGTTCCTGTTCAGAAAATGATCGAGTCTGAGAAATCAGGAGTTATGTTTACAATTAATCCGGTAGACAATGACAAAACTAAAATTGTAATAGAAGCTGTATATGGACTTGGAGAAATGATCGTTCAGGGAATGGTAAAACCAGATCATTACGAAGTATCAAAAGCCACAAATAAAATTACGGTTAAAGAAATTTCTTCTCAGGATAAAATGATGGTTAAATCCGGAAATGGAAATAAAATCACACGCGTTCCCCTTCTTAAAAAAAGACGTCAAAAGATTTCTGACAAAAATATTGTCGACTTATATAATCTAGGTAAAAAACTGGAGAAACATTATTATTTCCCGCAAGACGTAGAATGGGCTGTGCAAGGAGACCAGGTTTATCTTGTCCAAACAAGGCCAATTACAACCATAGAATCCAAGTCTAAGGTGTCGACAGAAAAGGCAAGAACAGACTTCGGAACTCTTATCTTAAAGGGAGATGGTGCAAGTCCTGGAATAATAACTGGCCATGTAAGAATTCTTAAGAGTGCATCTGAAATTAATTCCGTTGTATCTGGCGATATTTTAGTTGCGCCCCAAACAAATCCAGACTATGTTCCTGCAATGAAAAAAGCCAGTGCAATTGTAACTGATCTTGGTGGAAGAACATCACACGCTGCGATTGTTTCTCGGGAAATTGGAATCCCAGCAATAGTTGGTACTGAAAAAGCCACAAAGGTTTTAAAAACTGGAGAAGTTATAACCGTAAATGGTGCAACTGGAGAAATATTTAAAGGTGGAGACATTTCTTTAAATGCGGTGTCTTCTGAAAACTTTTCTGATGAAGAAGATATTCCAACAGCTACAAAAGTTTATATGAATTTAGCTGAGCCAGACTTAGCAGCTAAACAATCACAAAGAAAAGCTGATGGAGTTGGTCTTCTGCGGGCAGAATTTATGATGGCAGGAATTGGCACTCACCCTAAGAAAATGATAAGAGATGGAAAAAAGAACATTTTCGTAAAACAGCTTGCTGAGAATTTGGAAGAATTTTGTAAATCATTTAACCCTCGCCCTGTTGTTTACAGAGCATCCGACTTTAAAACAAATGAATACAGAAATCTTGTCGGAGGAAGAGAATTTGAACCAATTGAACCAAATCCTATGTTAGGTTATAGAGGAGCTTTTAGATATATACATGACCCAAGAGTATTTCAACTTGAACTTGAAGCTATAAAATATGTCAGAGATAAAAAGGGATATAAAAATCTGTGGTTGATGATTCCATTTGTCAGAACCCCCAGGGAGCTTATGGATGTTAAAAAGTTAATTGCGGAATCTGGTCTTTCCCGTTCCCCAAGTTTTAAACTTTGGATGATGGTAGAAATTCCAAGTAATGTAATTTTACTAGATAAATTTATAGAGCTTGGTATTGATGGAGTTTCTATTGGAACTAATGATTTAACCATGCTTATACTTGGAACTGATAGAGATAATAATGAAGTTGCGCATGAATATAACGAGCGCGATGAAGCTGTGATGTGGGCCTTAGAGCATGTGATAAAAACGGCTGCCAAGCATAAAATTACTTCTTCAATTTGCGGTCAAGCAGCATCATATCCAGAAGTCTTAGATATTGTTATAAAAAATGGAGGCACAAGCGTATCGGTAACTCCTGATTTAGTGGCTCCTGTTAGAAAATTAATCTCTGAAAAAGAAGAAAAAATCTTCGGGAGAAAATAAAAATGGCAAAGATTACAAGGGTAATAGGGCGAGAAATTCTCAACTCAAAAGGCTACCCCACAATAGAAGCTATAGTTTTTCTAGATAATGGAATATTTGCGTCTGCATCATGCCCTACGGGAACATCTGTCAGTAAATACGAAGCGAAAGAAATTAGAGATGATGATCCCAAAAGATTTGGTGGTTATGGAGAGTTAAAAGCTGTCGAGAACATTAATACAAAAATCTCCTCAAAAATTATCGGACAGGATCCTACACAACAGGCTGAAATTGATAAAATTTTACTTAACCTTGATGGAACAAACGACAAATCAAATTTAGGAGTTAATTCTATTCTCCCTGTTTCAATGGCTGTTATGAAAGCTGGAGCAAAAAGCGTTAACCTCCCGCTTTATGCGTATGTTAGGCATTTTACAAGTCTTGGAAATACTCCATTTAAAATCCCATCCCCTGGTTTTAATGTAATAAATGGTGGAAAACATGCGGGGAATAATTTAGATTTTCAAGAATTTTTATTAATTCCAGCATCATCTATGCCCTATAAAGATGCGCTTAATATGGCTGTCTCAATTTATCAGGTGCTGAAAAATACTTTAAAAGAAAAAGGAATTTCCACATTAGTAGGTGACGAAGGTGGATTTGGACCAAGTTTCCATACGAATAGGGATGCGTTAATTATGCTTACTGAAGCAATAGCTACCAGTAATTATAGAATTAATTATGACGTCTTCCTGGGAATTGATGTATCGGCAAATAACTTTCATCAAGAGGGAACCTACTACATAAAAGATAAAGAAAATAGCATGACTACAGAGGAGCTTGTTACTGTCTATGAAGGACTTAATGCAGAGTATAATCTTTACTATCTAGAAGATCCGTTTGGCGAAGATGATTGGGAAGGCTGGGAGAAGTTAAACAATGTTAACTCTAACACAATTATTGTAGGCGATGATCTAATTGCTACTAATTTCGGGAGACTCCAAACAGCAATAGCCAAAAATGCCATTGGAGGAGTTATTATTAAACCAAATCAAATCGGAACGGTTCTTGAAACTTTGGCAGTAGTTGAGGCGGCCCGTCATGCAGGACTACGAATTGTCGTTTCTCATAGGTCAGGAGAAACAAATGATGATTTTATAGCCGATTTTGCAGTAGGAATTGGGGCAGATTACACTAAATTTGGTGCGCCAACCAGAGGAGAAAGAGTTGCTAAATATAACAGGCTTTTAGAAATAGATTCGGAAATTAGAAATTCTTAGTGTTCCAAAGAACCACAAACTCTCCGCGTGGCTCTTGTTTCTTATATTTTTCAATAAAATTCTCTACATGATCACTCCTGACCTCTTCATGCACTTTAGTCAACTCTCTCGCTAGTACAATTTCAATATTTCCATATACCTCTTTAATGCTCTCAAGTACCTTTAAGATTCTGTGAGGCGCTTCATAAATTATAATTGTTGATTCAATTTTTTCGTTTCCCTCCTTAGTGTTTTTTAAAAGTTTAAGCCTATTTCCTTCTTTCTTTGGTAAGAAACCTAAGAAAATGAACTTATCAGTGGGTAGACCTGATGAAACTAATGCAGAGATCGTAGCTGAGGGTCCTGGAATAGAGACAACTTTAATGCCATTTCTCAAACATTCTCTTATAAGTCTATAGCCAGGATCAGAGATTGCTGGTGTTCCAGAATCCGAAACCAGTGCCACATCTTTACCATTTAGCAAAAGATTAATAATGTTAGGAATTCTTGCGTCTTCCGTCTGCTCATAATAAGAAATAAGCATTGCCCTTCTCTCAACTCCAATTGCTTTTAAGAGTACACCGGTTTTTCTAGTATCTTCACAAGCGATATACTCGACATTAGAAAGTGTTTCGATTGCTCTTAAAGTAATGTCTTTTAAATTACCAATTGGCGTGCCCACAACATATAAATTTCCTTTTTCCATGTCGCTATTTTACCATTTTCACTGTCAATCTAACCACTTGATACATTGCTTAGTGCCTGTTACAATTTTTAGATGGAAGCAATTTCAGTAGCAATAGGATATTTTCTGCATTTAGGCGACTATCTTGGAAAAATAATTGAAGCATTTGGGCCTTTCACATATGTTATACTTTTCGGGGTAATATTTGCTGAAACTGGACTCGTAGTTACGCCTTTTCTTCCAGGAGATTCACTTCTTTTTATAGTTGGTGCTTTTTCAGGCACAGGACACCTGAATGTATTTGTTTCTTACGTTGTTCTCTTGACTGCAGCAATCCTAGGAGACTCTGTTAATTACTGGCTGGGAAATAAGATCGGACCAAAAGTATTCTCGAAAGAAAACTCAAGAATATTTAACAAAAGCTATCTTGAGAAAACCAGAGAATTTTATGCTAAGTATGGGTCAAAAACGATTATTATTGCAAGATTCGTTCCGATTGTCCGCACATTTGCTCCATTTGTAGCTGGAATTGGAAAAATGGATTATAAAACTTTCCTAACTTATAACATAGTTGGAGCATTTATTTGGGTTACTTCACTAGTATTTGCCGGATATTTCTTTGGTAATCAACCAATCATTAAAAATAACTTTGAAACTGCTATCTTTGCCATAATCGGAGTCTCGCTTCTGCCTATGGTTATTGAGTATGCTAGACATAAATTCATGAAAAAGAAAACTCATGAACACGACGACACAACTAATCTAAAGGAAATAAAAGACACATTTAAAAAAGAAAAAATCTCCTAGTAGGTTTTAAATTTGCGGACTACACCTACGGCAATTCCTTGAATACGAAGTGAGTTTGGGTAAATTGGTTCCATAGCTGAATTTGCGGGTTTTAAAACTACCTTCTCCCCTTCTTTATAAAATCTTTTAAGAGTGGCTAAGTTATCATCTACTAAAGCGACCACAATATCTCCATTACTTGCAACTTCTGATTTTTCTATAACTACATAATCTCCGTCTAGGATTCCATCTTCAATCATTGACTCCCCTTTTACCTGAAGAACATAAGCCGTCTTTTTACCACTTATCATTGAAGCAGATACCTGAAATGTAGCATTTGGATCCGTATGAGGTTCAAGTGGTTTTCCAGCAGCAATGTAACCCATTAAAGGAAGTTCGATTGATGGAAGTTGTCCCAGAAGACCTTGAGCTGCTTTTTCGTCAATTATCTTCAGAACTCTGGTATTTCCATCAACTTTTTGAACATAACCTTTCTCTACTAAAGCGCGAATCAAAGTATGAACTGTAGAATTACTCTTGTGTCCTGTGGCTTTTGAGATTTCTGTTAAGGTTGGAGAATATCCGTATTGTTTTTGGAATTGAGCTAAAAATTCTAAAACTTCTCTTTCTTTTCTATATAGTACTCCTGGCATAGTTATGGACAGTTCTTGAAAGTTTCAAGATAACCGTATGAGAAAATTATGCGAAAAATACCAGAATTATGCAAGAT
>CAZMGC010000035.1:0-8686 GCA_964565795.1 uncultured Gammaproteobacteria bacterium | reverse complement strand
AAGCCTGAGCTAGTAGAAAAAGCTAGAGGGGTTTATGATAGTTTGAAGTCTGAGTTTAATGTGGCCTGGGATGACAGGGGAAATATTGGTAAAAGATATTTGTCACAAGACGAAGCTGGAACACCATACTGCATTACTGTGGATTTCGAGACACTTGAAAATGATACAGTGACCATTAGAGACCGCGACACTGCTACTCAGGAGAGAATTGAAATCTCTAAGCTTCACGAATTTATATCAAATAAAATAAATTAACTTATGCCTGAACCATATGGATCTCCGGAGTTTAAAGAGGCCATCAAATATCCAGATACAATAGTCGGGGCAGCGATGAGGCATCTTCATGATGGTTTAGCTCGTCATGGAAGTTTTATAGATGCTTTGATGGTAAATCAATTTAAGGCAATGGAGATGGGAAAACCAGGGGAAGAACCTCTTGATCCAATGCCATTTGCAATTGGCGAAGTAGGCTATACTTTTTCCCCTACTCCTCATGAGAGAGAAGGACTCGTAAGTGATGACGCAATGTTTATTACGAGAGGTAATGATTCAATTTTATTACAGGTTTCTCATAGTGAATCAGATCCCACTCAAATAACGGATGAAGCGGTTTTGGAAGCCGCAGGACAAAGATTCGAGGGACAAGAAGCTATCGAAAAAATTCCGACTTTATTTCCTGAGTTTGCTTAGAGATCTGAAGCTGTTGTCGCCTAGGCCTATAACTTTAGCCTCGCAAGGCCAGGCCTTGCGAGGCTAGTGGGCTATAAGTTCAGAGATCTTGACAATTATACAAATTATCATCTATTCTAAATTTAGTGGAATACTTAAAAAATAAAAAAATTATTGCAGCGGTGGCTGTATTTTTAATATTAGCCATAGCTGGTGGACTATTTCTTTGGTCGAGGCAAGGATCTGGCACTGAAAGCCCTTCTGATGAAGTTACAGAATCAGATCTTCCTACGCTTTCCCCTGAAGATATAGGTATGGAAGTTACGGTCAGGGAAGATGGAAGAGCGCTTATGTTTGAGCTTACAAAAGCAGATGATATTGCTCTTGTCGAGTACACAATTGAATATGAAAAAGAGGTAGAAGGTGAGATTGCAAATGAAGGAATTTTTGGAGTAATGAATATTGGAGACGATGGAATAACTGAGACAGACTTTAGAGAGTTTGGAACTTGCTCAGCTGGAAAATGCCGCTACGACAATGTAACTTCAGATATAACCATTAACCTCAAAGTCACTAAAAAAGACGGAAAAGAGTACCAAGTACAAGAAGTCGTAAAACTTTAATTCCTCTTAATACTAATATCCTATAAGCCTACTTTATCTAGTGTTTTGGCCTGCCAAATTACACTATTTTTGTGAAATGCCTCTTGACACTTTTCACAGGTTCAGGCACAATAAATTTATGGTTCAAAGTGGGAAAAAGTGGGACAATTGATCCACATTGATCCAATCAGGCAGCCCCGCCAACATCGGGGTAAATATGTTAATAGGTAGGCAGGATACTAAAATTGATGAGAAAAATAGAATTATATTACCTAGCAAATTTAGACGTGAACTGGGCAACAATTTAATTGTAACTCAGGGATTTGAAAGCTCTTTGATAGTTATATCGGTTAGTAAATTTGAACTTCTTCTTGAAGGGACCAAGGAAAGGCCAATTATTGATAAAAGTGCCAGGGAAATTGAAAGATTTCTCCTTGGATCCGCAGAGGAAGTTACACTAGATGACAAAGGAAGGTTCATAGTGCCTAGTTATTTAAGAAATTACGCAAATTTAACACAAGAAGTAAGCATATTGGGGGTAATGAGATACGTGCAAATATGGGACAAGAAACGTTGGGAAACACACAATTTAGAATTAACTAAGAAAATAGGACCAATTGCAGAAAAACTGTCTAAAAATAATGAAATATCATAAATCTGTACTTTTAAACGAATCAATACATGCACTAAATGTCACAACGGGACGCAAATATATTGATGCGACTCTTGGCGGCGGCGGACATACTGAGGAAATTTTAAATAAAGGCGGAATAGTCTTGGGAATTGACCAGGATGATGAAGCACTTTCATTTGTCAGAAGTAGACTAGATAATCCTAATTTAACTCTTACTAAAGGTAATTTCAGAAACATTGATGTGATTGCTAAAGACAAAGGATTTGTGAGCGTTTCTGGGATTCTCTTTGATTTAGGGATTTCTTCTCACCAAATTGACACAGCGGAGAGAGGATTTTCGTACATTTTACCTGGACCATTAGATATGAGAATGGATAAAAGTCTAACAGTCGCAGCTAGCGACCTAGTGAATGCCTTAGGCAAAAGTGAACTTGTAGATTTATTTAGAAACTATGGTGAAGAAACGAATGCGAATAGAGTTGCAGATTTAATTATTAAAAGACGAAAGATTGCACCTTTTAAAACAACAGATGATTTAACACTTACCTTAGCAACAGCTTATGGATTTAGAACAGTAAATGATTTCGCAAGAGCAACATCAGGAAAAAGAGTATTTCAAGCCTTAAGAATTGCAGTGAATGATGAATTGGGAAGTCTAAAAGAGGCGCTCCCTAAGGCATTAAATTTACTTGATAGTAAAGGAAGATTAGCGATAATTACTTTTCATTCTTTGGAAGACAGAATCGTAAAAAGAGCATTTATAGATTTTGAAGAAAAAAAGTTAGGGAAAGTACTAACAGAAAAACCGATATTACCATCTGAGAAAGAAGTTGAAGAAAATGGCAGGAGTAAAAGTGCCAAGCTTAGAATTTTTGAGCGTTCGACAAGCTCAGTTTAAAAAAATTATGAAAAAACCAGTATTTGTTTTAGCAATTTTAATATTAGTAATTGTAGGTCTTTTTATAACGCGCACTGCAATATCAAATAAAATTTCTACAAAAGGTGTTGCGTTAGGAAAGACCCAGGATGAGTTGACTCGCTACAAAACAGAAAATGTAATATTAAGAGAGAAGATTTACTCCTTAAGTTCCTTAACTCACGTAGCTTCTGAGGCTGCAAGAATCGGGTTTGTTGACAGTAAGTCAAATTTTGCCCTAACAAAAGCTAAGCCAATTGCCCGCACTAGATGATTTTAAGATATCGTACAGTTCTACTGTTTTTTACATTAATTTTTGGGGTTATTTTGCTTAGACTCTTCTACTGGCAAATCGTTAAAGCTGAAGAGTTATCTGAACTTGGTCAAATTCAGTATGGACAGTCTATAAAAATTGAGCCTGTAAGAGGCGAGATTATGACTTCTGACGGGTTTCCAATAGCTGCTAATAAAATTACCTATCTTCTGTATGCAAATCCCAAGGAGGTTAAAAATAAATCTCAGGTTTCACGAGTTTTATCAGAAACCTTAGGAATTGATCAGGCATCGATAAGCGCACAATTAGACCAGGATTTGTTCTGGGTGCCGATTGCTCATGGGATTGATCCACAAATTCGCGAGAGAATAGAAAAAGAAGAAATTCTAGGACTTGGATTTGAAAAGCAATTTGAAAGATTTTATCCAGAGGCTTCTATGGCAGCAAATCTTTTAGGGTTTGTGGGAAAAGATGAAAATGGAGGCAGTAAGGGGTATTCTGGAATTGAAGGTTATTACGACAGATTATTAAAAGGAAAACATGGTTCTGCTGTTCAAATTCATGATGCAATTGGGCGCCCAATTCTAGCCCGTGTGGATAATGAAAAATCTTTCGGTACAGATGGCAGTAGTCTAAATTTACACATTAATAGATCTATACAATTCTTAGCAGAAAAAAAACTTAAAGAAGGAATTGAGAGATATGGTGCAGCAGGGGGAATGGTAGGAATTATGGATCCTAAAACCGGGGCGATTCTTGCAATGGCAAATTTTCCATCATTTGATCCAGCAAAATATGGCGAATATTCAAGTGATTTATACAAAAATACATTTGTTACTAATCTTTATGAGCCTGGTTCTACATTTAAGCCTCTTGTTATGTCAGCTGCCTTTAATGAAAAGCTTTTAACCCCACAGAGTAAATGTCCAATTTGCGCTGGCCCTGTTTCTGTGGGAGGATACGATCTTCATACCTGGAATGATGAATATTTTCCGAATGCGACAATGTTAGAGGTTATTCAGCATTCTGATAATACCGGTATGGTATACACAGCGCAAAAACTTGGGCTTGATAGGATGATGAAATATCTTAATAGATTTGGTATCGGCAAATTAACTGGAATTGATCTTCAAGGAGAAGTTGTCGCAGAAATAAAGCCAAAAGAAAATTGGTATGCAGTAGATCTTGCTACAACTGGATTTGGACAGGGAATTTCAATTACGCCAATTGAGCTTTTGACAGCATTTGCTTCAATCGCAAATAATGGAGTTATGATGGAGCCTCATATTGTATCATCGGTTACAGATGTTCATGGTGAGGTTACAAAAATTCCCCCAAAAGAAATCGGTAGGCCAATTTCTGCTGCTACCGCTAAGGTTATGACTGAAGTATTAGTCAATGCGGTAGATAAGGGAGAAGCCAGGTGGGCAAAAATTGATAATTATAGAGTTGCAGGAAAAACTGGAACTGCATCAATTCCAGTTGAAGGAAAATATGATCCGAATAAAACTATCGCCTCGTTTATAGGATTTGCGCCTGCATCAGACCCAAAATTTATTATGTTAGTGATTTTAGACAGGCCAACTGCTAGAATCTACGGTGCAGAGACAGCTGCTCCTGTCTTTTTCGGAATCGCACAGGGACTATTTACATATTATGGTATAGCTCCCGAAGATTAGAAAAATATATGAAAAATTTATTTGTAAAAATATTCCTTTTTTATATTAGATATTTTGCAAAAATCCAATTGAAAAAAATTAATCCTGTTGTGATTGGTGTTGGTGGAGCAAGTGGAAAATCTTCAACTGCGCTTTTAATAGGAAAAGTTTTAAGTTCAAAATTTAGCATAAAGGAAGGAAAAGGAAAAAATAGTGAGACAGGAATTCCTTTAAATATACTGGATATTGATGTTGAAAATTACACTTTTAAAGAATGGTTCAAGGTTTTATTTCTTTCTCCATTTAGAATATTAACAAATAATAAAAAATACGAATTTTTAGTTTTGGAAATGGGAATTGATAGCCCAATGTTACCGAAGAATATGGAATATCTTTTATCTATCGTTACGCCAAATGTGGGGGTACTTACAAATATTGAAATCGAACATAGTTTAAATTTCGATAAGTTGATTAACGAAGAAGATGAAGTAAAAAGAAGAGATCAGATTTTGAATCTTACTGCAAAGGAAGAGGGAAAACTACTGAAATCAATTGACCCATCGGGCACATCGATCGTAAATCTAGATGATAAAAATATTAAAAATCTTTTACCTTTAAAATCCAAAACAGTAACTATTTCAGCAAATGATAAAAGTGCAGATTTTTACATCTCAAGTATCCAGATTACAGATAAAAGTTTTACGGTAAATTTTATTTTCCTTAAAGATCGATATAGTTTAAATATTCAGAAACCTTTGCCTAAGTATTTTGCATATTCTTTAATGGAGGTAATAGCTACTGCGTTTGTTTGTAAATTTAGCATTAATGATGCATTAAGTTTAGTTGAGGAAAATTTTTCTCTCCCTCCGGGAAGGTTTTCTATTTTTGAAGGAATTAAAGACACATTAATTATCGATTCTTCATATAATTCTTCACTTTCTGCAGCAAAAGGAGCTATAGAGGTAATGGGGGAAATTAGAAAAGGCAGAAAAGTAGGAATTTTGGGAGACATGAGGGAACTTGGAACTTTAAGTCGAATTCAACATTTAGAACTTGCTAAGATAATTTACAAAAATTTAGATTTTGCGATTCTTATTGGTCCTTTGATGAATGAGTATGTGGCTCCAGTTCTTGATAAAAATAACTTCAAATATAAAAGTTTTGAAACATTTAAAGATGCAAAAGATTCAATTGAAGCTTTGACTAATCGTGGAGACGTTATCTTGGTTAAAGGTTCGCAAAATACTCTTTACCTTGAACGCGTCGTTGAAATACTTCTTAAAAATAAATCTGATGAAGAGTTTTTACCTAGAAGGGGTAGTTTTTGGAATAGAAAGCGCCGCGAATAGATAGATAGTATAATCAAAATATGTTTCAAAAAATAAAGAATGTTTATCATCACATTGTAGCCTTTTTTGCAAACCTTACGTATTTATTTCCGGGGAGAAAACTAACGGTCATTGGGGTCACTGGAACTGATGGAAAAACAACCACAGTTAATCTTATATATCATATTCTAAAATCCAGTGGAAAAAATGTTTCCATGCTCACAAGTATCGGCGCTTCAGTTGGAAAAAAAGATTACGAAACAGGATTTCACGTTACAACTCCGAGTCCATTTGCGCTGCAGAAATTTCTAAGGCAAGCTGTTCAGTCTGGAAGTGAATACTTTGTTTTGGAAGTTACCTCTCATGCACTCGATCAATATAGAACTTGGGGAATTCCTTTTAAAGTCGGAGTTTTGACAAATATAACAAGTGAGCATTTGGATTATCATAAGACTTTTGATCACTATCTCCACACTAAAGAGAAGCTTTTAAAAATGGCTAAAATTGCTGTAGTAAATAGAGACGACGGATCCTACACGCTCTTATCTGATGCAAAAAACAGTAAGGATAATAAAAATTGGATAACATATGGATTTTTTGATAGCGCTGATGTGAATCTCAAAAATTTCACTTTTGAGTCAAAAGTTATGATAGATAGCTTTAATAAGTATAATGTTTTAGCAGCAGCTACTGTTGCTAAATCATTAGGGTTAAGCCATGAAGAAATAAGAAACGCTATAAAAACATTTAAGCTTCCACTTGGGAGAGTAGATTTTGTATATGAGGGAGAGTTTTCAGTGTTAATTGATTTTGCACATACGCCAAATGCTTTTGAGCAATTGCTTAGTTCTTTAAGAGAGAGCACTAAGGGACGAATAATTCATGTTTTTGGTTCAGCTGGGGAGAGGGATCATTCAAAAAGACCTTTCATGGGAGAGACTTCTTCAAAACATGCTGATATTTTAATTCTAACCGCAGAAGATCCAAGAAGCGAAGATGTAAATAAAATAGTGGATGAGATTGCAAGTGGTATTAAGAAAAAAGATGCCAAGGTATTTAAAATGACGGATCGAAAAGATGCGATTAATGCAGCAATTGAAATGGCTGGAAAAGGAGATCTTGTGGTGATAACAGGAAAAGCGCATGAAAAATCAATGACATATGGAAGTCGCGATTTACCTTGGGATGAATATAAAGTCGTGGATAATGCAATTAAAACTAGAAAATAATTTTATATGGATTATAAGAAAATAAAAAAAATTCATTTTACTGGAATTAAGGGAGTTGGAATGGCGCCTCTTGCCATAATCGCTAAAGAGGCAGGCTTTAATGTCACGGGTTCTGATGTTTCAGATGTATTTATTACCGATAAAGAATTAAAAAAAGCTGGCATTGAAAGCATTCACGACTTTGCAGCTTCTAATGTAGAAGGAGTAGATTTGGTAATCGCTACAGCGGCACACGGTGGGTCTGAAAACCTGGAAGTTGTAAAAGCAAAAGAGCTTGGAATTAAAGTTTTAAATCAGGGTCAAGCTTTAGGAATTTTTCAAAAAGGAGAAATTTTCGGCAAAAAATTAAAAGGAATAAGTGTTTCGGGATCTCATGGAAAGACAACTACTACTGCAATGATAGCCACTGTTTTTGAAAATAACGGACTTAAGCCGTCATATGTAATTGGAACTTCTGATATTCCGTCACTTGGTTCTTCTGGTCATTTCGGGAAAGGAGAATATTTTATCACTGAGTCTGATGAATATTTTGCAGATATAAAAAGCGACCTTGTGCCAAAATTCTTGTATCAGAACCCGGATATTCTGGTAGTTACAAATATTGATTTTGATCATCCTGATATTTATGAAAACTTAGAGGAAATAAAAAAGGTATTTATAGATTTTACTAAAATACTAAATGCGAATGGAGTTTTGATTGCTTGTGGAGACGGAGCGGAAAATCGGGATTTCCTAAAAAGAGTGGAAGCGAGAAAGATTACTTACGGGATCTCACCAGATAATGATTATGTTTTAGAAAGGGCAAGTTTTACAAACGATAAAATGTTTTTTTGGGTAAAATCCCATGGTGCAGATTTGGGGCAATTCTCTATGAATGTATTCGGAGAGCAGAATGCCGTAAATGCACTTGGTGCAATTGTTGTTGGGATTGAATCAGGTTTAACAGTTGAGCAAATTAGAAATGGATTAGGTAAATTTAAAGGCACTAAGAGAAGATCTGAATTTATTGGGAATCTTCCAAGTGGAGGATTACTTTATGACGACTATGCCCATCATCCAGTGGAAATAAAGAATACTCTTGCTGCATTTAGAAAAGCATATCCAAAACATAAAATAATTCCAATTTTTCAACCCCATATGTATTCGCGAACTAAAGCGCTTTTTACAGAATTTTCGACTGCTTTTTCCGATGCAGATCAAGTTTTAATCGCGGAAATATTCCCATCTTTTAGAGAGGAAATTGATGATAGTTTTTCGTCAAGTTTGCTTGTTGAAGAAGTTAAGAAATTTGGAAAAGACGCTTTATATTTTCCAAGATTAATGGATGTGGTAAAATACGTGACTTCACAGACTTTTGATAAAAATACAATTATAAT
>CAZMGC010000034.1:7361-10018 GCA_964565795.1 uncultured Gammaproteobacteria bacterium | reverse complement strand
TGTTTGACTTGCGTCTTTATCGAAAAGATCACCTGCAACGATAAGACCTGCGACTTTCTTCTTTATACATAGCGAAACAACGCGCGATAATACCTTGAACCTGCTTTTTTCTCCATTAAGATGTAAATCGCTGGTGTGAATAAATGAGGTTTCCATTATTACTGCTTATCTTTCTTTCTAAGGCCGAGCATAATTATATGGTTGCCGACAGGTGTTAAATTACGCAAAATCATCAGAAAATAATGCATGATCACGGGGTTTTTACCATTAAGTAATTCAAGGAAATCATCAAACGTTTCTTTTCGTTGCTCAAAAAAGGTTCTTGTCTTCTCTAGATTGGTGTTTTGATAGGCTAAAATAAGGTCATAAAAATAGTCGCGTGTCTGTTTCACGAAAGCGACTTCTTTCTCTGTAAGTTTGATATTCTTATTTTTCTTAAGATAGTCATAGGCGTAGAGCACTAACACTGACATTTCAATCATAGAATCAATAAAATCATAGGCATAGATGCTGTCTGTCGAATCGTAAATGCTTTTTTTATTGATGATGCGCTTGCAGAGATTGCATAATCTGCTTACGGTGTTAAGTATTTCTTGAACTTCATCAGTGGCAAGTGTTCCTCCCGCGATGTCTTCTAGAAAACGATCGAATTCAGATAAAACCATCCACATAATACGCTTGATAAGCGAATCATACTCATTTTCATCAAGAGAGCTCATGCATTTTAGTTTACAATGAGTCGGACCTACTTCTACAATCTCCAAACCTGTGATATGATGTAAACTCTTTCGGATGAGGGGCAATTTTTGCTGAGTGTATTTAACGTCAATTTCATCATACCCTGCCGTATAAAGATGCCTGAGAATACGAACAATGGGCCACTCTTCACTTTCAGTGAGATCTGTCTCTATCTTATCAAAATGTTTTTCTTTCGCTGACAGAATAAGTTTTCCTTTTGATACTTCAATATTCATCAGCTGCCCGTTTTTGAGGTTATTAGCTTGTACATACTTAGAAGGAAGCGAGACACTTAAGGTGCTTTTTCCATGCTTAACGATCTTTCGTTGCATCAATTGCGGAAACGTAAAAGGTATTTAAATCTTCCCGAAGTATATATTTATGTATAAGAAGTAAATATAAACGCAAAAAGTATATAAAAATTTGAGCCTAAGTGTACTTATGAATGCAGGCTTGAGAGAAATTCTGAAGGCAGTTCCATTACGAGTAGCGATAACGGATTACTGTAATTTAGGATGCGTCTTTTGTTCAAACGAAGGCATGGGGCCAGATCAACGTAATATCTCTCATGTTGATACGGATGCGTTTCTCTATTTGGTCGGTGCACTAAAAGCTGAAGGACTTAATCACGTTGCCTTAACGGGCGGAGATCCATCATTGCATCCCCAGTTAGAAAGAATTATGGATGGATTGGAAGAGCGCGGTATTGGGAAGCGCTTTATCCATACGAACGGAATCGCGTTACAAGAGCGACATATTAGCGGGCAGTTAAAGACATTCGCAAAGGTAGGAGTTTCGGTGCACGCATTCGATTATGATACGTGGAATGCCCTTACAAAGGGCAGTGTGCGCCAATTTGGGCAGGTTATGGCCAACCTTGATCGATTTGCACATGAAGGTTATGGCTCGCGAGTCGAAATTAAACACGTACCGATGGAAGGCATAAACGATTCGCCTGATTGCATGCGAAGAACACTCGATTATTGTGCTCAGCGCGGATTTAAGTTCAAGTTTCTTAACTTTGAGCCCATTTCAGATTGTCATGCGGGAAAAGGAAAACCTATTACTGATTTGACAGCACGCATTGAAGCTTTGGGAGCTACGCCTTTGGGAACAGAAGGGACGTTTAGGGGTCAAACGAATTATTTGCCCATTCAAGGGTTTGAATATAAGGGAACGAGAGGAGTTTCCATTGATATTGGCTGCGGACGGGAGGATGTGTGCAAGGCATGTTACAAATCAAACGAGATTCTCGTAACGCCTGCCTTAGATATCAAGCCATGCCATGCAAGTGGCAGAACTATCCCGTTGCGAGATGCAATTGAAGCTCAAGATAGTGGAGAGATTATGCGACGCGTCCAAGAGTCTCGAGACTTTCTTCAAACGGCGCCAGGACTGAATACCGCGTATTGGAATCAAGGTCTTGGACAAGGCGCTTCCTTAACCATAAGTGCAAGACGATCCAAACGAACCGAAGAGGTGCTTGTATGAATAATGTAGCCATTATCTATGCTAAGTGGCCTGAAAAGGGAGCTACTAAAACTCGTATTGGAAAAATTACTGGAGCTGATTTTGCTTATGAGCTTAGCATCCGATGTTTTAATGACTTGATGAGAAATATTCCTAATTCGAGTGCCTATGATCTGATAGTAGGGGTGAACACTAAGCGAGAAGCCCGTCTCTTTAAAGAAAAGTACAATATTGATGCTCTTGTAGTTGCGCCAGTTAAATCCAGAAGCAAACAAGAAAAACAAAGCACCGTATTTAACCAGATCTTTTCCACCTTACTTAATGAAAAAAAGTATGATAAAACGATTCTTATTCCGATGGATGTCCCCTATCTGACATCTCGGGATTTAGAAAAAGCGTTTAACGATTTGGACAAGAGCCCATTTGTCTTTGGGCCGGAGCACAATGGC
>CAZMGC010000034.1:0-7351 GCA_964565795.1 uncultured Gammaproteobacteria bacterium | reverse complement strand
TAAAAGGACCATTCACGCAGAACATATTTGAGAATGTTCGATGGAGTACAGAAAATTCATTCATAGATTTAACTGTGAATACACAAGGAAAGTGCATTCAATTACATTACTGTGATGACATCAACGAGTTTGACGACTTATTTAAGATAAAAGATAAGATCGAGCTATCGTGTCCCTCAGTTTATGAGTTTATCGCGCACACAATCAAACCTTCAATTAAACAAATACCCTTAAAGGAGGCGCGTAATGGAGATTATTGAGTTTCTGGGGCTTTCACGAGCAGGTAAAACGACCCAACAAGAGGCTCTAGCGCGACTTCTGGAAGCAGAAGGATATCATTGCGCCCGCGTTTCCCGACCACCAATACGATTCAGCGATTGTGCAGGGCTTGAAGATTTTCACGTTCGTTTATTTGATGCCTTTATGAGGGCACGGGAGGATGCAGAAGCCAGAGCCTCTGATTTTGCCATTTATGAACGAGGATTTCATGATCGGCTTGTCTTACTAGAAGCTGATGCAGATCAAGGTTTGATCTCGCCCACGTTTTATGGAGATATGCGCCCACGCATTACGAGCCAATTACCTCGCGTAGCGTATCCTATCTTATTTAAAATCAAACCAGAAACATCGCTTGCTCGCTGGGATGAACAGAGAAGCAATGGGTTGGATAATGCTCATTTATGCGCGGGCCTTGATATGAGAGACACGTTGCCTGAATTAAGATCGTTAGAAGAGAGATATGCTGGCGCACAACGAACATATAGCCTATTGGAAGTTGATTCTGAATTACCACTAGGAGAGGTAGTGACTCGATTGAGTGGATTTATAAAAAGGCCAGAGCTTGTGGAGGTACGAAAATAATATGGGGCAACACGAAATAGAGATTAAACTTTCCTTTAAGGATAAAGAAAAAGTAATTGTCGAACTAAAGAAACTCGGGGCCGTCTTTAAGGAGAAATATACCCTTGCAGACACTTACTTTAGTCAAGAAGATACAGATATGAAAAACGCTAAAGACTTCTTGCGTTTACGTGTCAAGGGGGGCGCAGCAGAGGTAACTTTCAAGGGAAAGCGCGAAACTGAGAGCGAGATATGGAAGCGTATCGAATTAACGAGCAAAGTAGACAATCCCGAAGCCGTTGCACAAATGTTGAACCATATGCAGTTTTATACGCTTCTCGAGAATCATTCTGAGCGAGAGTACTGGCAATTAGGCAAGGTAGAGATTGCCTTTATTGAACTAACAAAACCCGCTAAATTGAAATTTATGGAACTTGAGGGGCCTTCTGAAGAGGAAGTCCAAAAAGTTCTTGATAAGCTCAAAGGTCTGGTTGAAAAAGTCGGGGAAGACTATTTCAAAATACTAGACGAAGCAAACAAGCGTAAGAAGTAACTAAATCCAGCCCAGCTGGAAGAGAGGTGCCCTATGCATGAACCAAAGAGAAACAAACCAGTCGGAAAAGGAAAGAGAAGCCATACGGGAAGAAGACTTCAAGCATCTTATACCGAAGGACACGATTAATATTCTAGGTTACGTATCTTACAAAGAGAGTATGCAGAGTTGGAGCATCATTAATTTGAGAAAAGAGATTCTAACTATCTTTCCCCAGCTTAAAGAAAAGCGAGGGAAGTTCGCTTATTCTATGTATTATAATCGCTCGTCTAAAGAATTGAAGAAAATCGTTGAGGACTTGGAGAAGAAGGACGTTACTCCGATATTGCTGTTATTGGGAAGAGTTAAAGAAAATTAGGAAGATTTATTTGGACTGAGGAGGGTTTTTAAATACCAACTTATTGAATTGAACATCAACATTATGGACATAACTAGTTCTAGGGCTAAAGCAATTCAGTCATGGATAAAAGAACATCCTACCCTTAAAAGCCAATACGAAAAAGCGCAAGTTCAGTTAAATGGGAGTGACGAATATTTAGAAGTTTGGAATATACCTATTGAATTCCTCATATATAACATTCGTAACGGACGTTTTGCCGCAGAGCTTTTAGCTGAAGAAAAAAAACTTAAACGTATTTTGAACCCTACTATTACCCAGGATGCGAAAATCATACAAAGGCTTTTACTCGAACAGAAACCAAGCGAAACAGAAGCGTTAAAAGCAAATTTAAGAGAGCATGGTCAAACGCAATACGGAATAATAACTTTTGATGGAGCAGTTATAAATGCCAACAGAAGAATGGCAGTTTTATCTACATTATATGAAGAAACTCGCAATACGAAATTCCAAAACCTAAGGGTTGCTCTACTGCCTAAAAATGTTAGTCAACAAGATTTATGGCGAATAGAAGCAGGGATACAATTTGGAAAAGACTTCATTTTAGATTATCCTCCTGTAAACGAACTTCTTAAGATAAGAGAAGGAATTGAACAGGGATTAACTGCAGAAGACATAGTTGCTACTCTTTTAGGTCATTATAACAAGAAGGAAATCGAGGAAAAGTTAGAAATTTTAAAGCAAATTGAAAGTTATTTGGACTTTATAGGTAAACCAAAACAATATGATGAAGTAAAAGGTGATGTGGAAAAATTCAATAGTTTGCATAAAAATGTAATTTCTTCTTTAAAAAAGCAAGGAGTATCAGAAGCAGAGCGGTACAAGATAAATTTAATCGCTTTTTCTCTAATAAAAAGCAAAAATGAAGCTATTAGACATTGGGAAATACGCAAATTAAAAGATATTGTTCAGGTTGACGAAGCAAAAAATGAGCTTATGAGTAAATATGACTTTGAGAACCCAGAAAAGACAAACCTAAACGAGCTCGTCGAGTCATTTAGTACGGCTGAAGAAATACTTAAAAATAGAGATTCTCAAGACAAACCTAAACAGCTTTTGAAAAAGGCATTAGATGCCATTAGCGTGATTGATAGTAAGAGTCCCAAACTTAAGGACCAAGAAATAAATATTCTTATTGAAAAAATTGAAAAAGAGTTAAAGCGACTAAGAAATAGGAAGAAATAAATGAGCTCCCCTCAAGTAGAAGTTGACTTAGCAAATTCTCAGATTACAATTGATGCGAGAGAAGTACCTCAAATTTTAAATGGTTCCCATCGAATATTTTTTTCCAATATATTGGGGTTTGACATTATAGAAAAATTGCAGAGATATATTATCAAAAATGTAAATACGCATAAAATTTTAGTAGAAACTGTAAAATACCTTAACGACAGAAAAATAGGTTTTATACTTAATGAGGAAGCTAAGGCATTATTAGAAAATATCGAAGACAGCTCGATTAGGCTGAAAAGATCAAAAGAAAGGGGAAAGTTACTTAAAAAAAGAAAAGTTAAGAGAATCGAAGTGCCCGGACTTAAAAGAAAACTAAAACCCTATCAAATTCCCGCGGTAGCCCACATAGTAAATGTGGACAATGCAGCAAACTTCTCTGTACCTGGAAGTGGAAAAACTAGCATCGTATTATCTGCCTACGCAATTCTAAAATCAAAAGAAGATATAAAGAAGATAATGGTTATTGGTCCTCGTTCTTCTTTTATGCCATGGGAGGAAGAATTTTATTCTTGTTTTAATGAAAAACCTTCTGTGACTAGGATAGTTGGTTCTAAATTAACCCGAAAAAAATTATATGAGAAAATAAATTCTAGCGAACTTATTCTTTTAACCTACCAAATGGCCTGCAATGATGCTGCAGAAATAATAAAAATTCTTCAAAATGGTAAAGTCCTCTTGGTTTTGGATGAGTCGCATAATATCAAGCGATTAGAGGGCGGAACTTGGTCAGAATCAATTCTAGCAATTGCCCCCTATGCCAAAAAAAGGATTATACTATCTGGAACTCCTACCCCCAACTCCCCTTTAGATCTATGGTCACAAATGACCTTTTTATGGCCAGATACTCCCCCATTAGGGCCGAGAGATAGATTTAGATATAGGGTAGAGAAAAATGAAGAAGAATCAATAAAAGAAATAAGCGACGATCTTTATCCTCTATATTGGAGAATCCGTAAAAGTGATCTCGGCCTTCCAAAACCTCGTTTTCATCGTATCAAAGTAGCTATGAGCCCATATCAAAGAAAAATTTATGACGCCTTAGCTGCAAAGGTCCTTTCTGAGATTGTTGATGTACCTGAAGAAAGATCGAGATTGAGAATTTGGAGAAAAGGAAAGATGGTAAGGTTATTACAAGCAGCTTCCAATCCTACGCTTCTCACCCAATACTCAGAAGAATTCAAAATCCCTCCCCTGGATGGCTCAGGTTTATCTGTAGACCAATTAATAGAAAAATATCCCCAATATGAAGAGCCTGCTAAAATTAAAGCCGTAGTTAAACTTATTAGAGAACTAGTTAAGAACAATAAAAAAGTCCTCATCTGGACTTCCTTTGTTCATAACATAAAGACCCTGCAAAAGAGCATTCATGATCTTTCCCCGAGCATTATTTATGGTGATGTTCCAAAAGATGGGAATGAAGATGAAGAATTTAATAGAGAAAAGATAATTCATCAATTTAAGAACTCTCCAAAAAGCATGGTTTTAATCGCAAACCCGAGCGCTTGTGCTGAATCTATCTCATTACACAAGATATGCTACCATGCCATATATTTGGATAGGACCTTCAATGGAGCGCATTACATGCAATCTCTTGATAGAATACACCGCGTAGGCTTGGATAAAAAAGATAAGGTTAATTATTGGATTTTTGAATCAAAAAATACAATTGATGAGGTTATTAGCGTAAGACTAGAGGAAAAAAAGAAAAAGATGTTAAAATTATTAGAAGAGGAATTTGCAGTCTTAGATCTTGACTCCCCAGAAGATGAATTTAGCGAAGAAAGTGAAGAAGATAAAGATTTTGCCTTATTTATTAAACATCTAAAATCAATTACAAAGCCGGAAAACTAATGATCGATAGACTTGTTGAACTTAATCGTATTGTAATTTCAATAGAAGATTTATGCGAAGATGACGGATGGGCCGACTATTTTACTGTTATTAAAAACTGTTCGGACATTGTAATAGAAGGGCGACTACCGAATCATAAGGCAACTATTGAATATGCGCAATTGATTGGCCTTATAATAAGGAGGGGAAGAAAAATCACGCTTACCGATAATGGGAAATACTTCTTAGAACTTAATTCTCAAAGACTATATGACTTGGAGTTAGATCAAAAAAGACTATTGATCAGGACCTGTTACTTACATGGTCCATTCAGATTAAGAACTTTAGCATTAATAAAGAAGTTTTCTCCTAGTTATGAAGAAAAAACCTTTAGCTATACTACTGCTGGCGAGCTTGCAGAAGACGATTTTTGGCTGATTGAACATTTAGTACAATTAGATCTAGTGATAAGGGGCGATTCTTATCTTAAAATCAATAAAGAATATGTTGATACAATCGCTTCTTTTATCTCAGAAGGGAAAGGCTGGACAGAAGAATCTCTTTCAGAGTATTTGAAAGAAAGAAGAGAAATAGGCGAGTTTGCTGAAAATCTAATAGAGATATTTGAAAGAAAGAGATTAAAGAAATCTAATTGTGGGGTAGAATCAGCTTCTGTAAGGAGAATTAGTAAATTAAAAGTTGACGCTGGATATGACATCGAGTCATTTGATGGTAAAAGTAAAAATTTAGACTATGATCGATTTGTCGAAGTAAAAGGAGCAAAGGATTCAAAAGTAAGATTTTTTTGGAGTGAAAATGAGATGAAAGTGGCCAAAAAGTTAGGAAAGAGGTATTGGATTTATTTTCAAGGCGGCATAAACTTAAAAACAGGTTTATCTAAAAATGAACCTTTAATGTTTAGAAATCCCATCGAGACTATTCTAAAAGATAAAAGATTTACAATAAGTCCTCAAGGAATATTAGTAGAAGCTAATTTAACTGGAAAGAAAACCTGACGGCGAATATTCAATTTACTCTCATTAATTGCTTCTCTTTTTGCTTCTTTTATATTTGATAAAATGAGTTTATGGTACTTCGGCATTAATTCTACCCCAATATAATTTCTGTTCAGTTTGATGCAAGCTAAGGCCGTAGTGCCCGAACCCATGAATGGGTCTAAGACAGTATCGTCTTCTTGGGTAAACAATCTGATAAACCAACTTGGCAATGAAATAGGAAAAGTCGCGCTATGACCTTTATTACTACTTTCTGTCGACAATTGTAAAACGTTTGTGGGGTATGCTTTATCTCTTCCGATCCAATTTGAAATATTTTTACCAAATCCGCTATTAACTCTGGACTCATATCTAGTCTTGTCTTTTTCGCTCAAGGTGGCTAATCTTTTTTCCGCCCATTTACCCATTGGAACCATTACCGCCTCTTGATACATTTTAAACTTTCTTTTCTTTGTAAAATGTAAGCATCTTTCCCAGGAGTCTCTAAAACGGTTCGGCCATTTTCCAGGGTAGGAATTTTTCTTATGCCAGATATACTCTTCTACCCATAACCAACCCTGTTGTCGCATTTGGGTTATTAGATCTAAAACGTAAGTATGGCGTTCTCCGTTAAACGCCCTTTCCTTAATGTTTAATACAAACGAACCATCATTTTTTAGTACTCGTTTTATCTCCTTGGTGATTGGTAAGAACCACTCTACATATTTGTCCATTCGAATTCCCTTATATGAAGATGGACGATTATCAGCATACGGGGGCGAAGTAACTATCAAATCCACACAATTATCGGGGATTGCCTTTAACTTATCCTTGCAGTCACCTAATAAGATTCTATTTAGCGGAATATTTCTTATTTTCCTATTCATTTTTCATCTCCTTTACTTTTCCCTTCACTTTGTCTACAAACCAATCTTGTGAATAAAGCCACATATTAATAATGTTTGCCACAACCCCGCTTTCATTTGTACCCATTATTCCTTCTAACTTAGTTATTAGTTGATGTTGTTCTTGAGGGATTGTAGCATTTACTAAGACTCCTTTTTTGCCCTCTTTTGCCTCTCCTCCACTTTTTTGTTTAGCCATTTAAAGTCTATTTAATACTCATTTATACTATAAATAACTAGCAAAAGACTTTATAAATATTGTTATTTGAAGAAATCTTCTTGCCCGACAAGATTTATAAACAGCCGAGAGCGACGACACACTCGACTATGAACCATAAGGAAAAGAGTTTGTTATGGAAGGTCTACAAAGACTGTTTAAAATTAAGGAGAAGAAAGGAATTAACCGAATTTGGTGAAGGCCAGTTGATATTAATAAAGATGATTTACAGCTTAAACCGACTCAAAGGCTAGCGGAGAGGCTCGTAAAACCTTCAAAGTCATATTCTTGAGCGTTGCCAATTCTTGCTCGACCGATTTGAGGCGGTCAGAGATAACTTCTTTGTCCCGCTCTGATTTCTCTAATCGCTTTTCGATTTCA
>CAZMGC010000033.1:5249-10021 GCA_964565795.1 uncultured Gammaproteobacteria bacterium | reverse complement strand
TAGCAATAATTAGATGAGTACGCTATAGAAAATACTATGTATACGCTAGAAAATTAATATGTGAGTAATTTACTGTTCAAATCACCTAAAGATGATGGTGATAACCGAAAGCTAAGAAGAGAGTTCACTTCACGACTCAGTGAAAGATTAAAGGAAGTGAGGAAGAGTAAGAAAATGACTCAGCAGGAGTTAGCGGAAAAGGCTGGACTTCACCTTACTTATGTCGGTCACTTAGAGTTGGGTAAATATCATCCAACTGTTTTTGTGATGTGGAAAATCGCAAAAGCTCTAGATGTATCAATGAATGAGCTAACAAATTTATAATTAGCTTGCTGCTTGTGGTTGAGCTTTGTAACCAGTTTTTTCTATAGATTTAAGAATGTCTTCAATCTTTACCTTTTCCTCATCAAATTCAACTTCACTTTCTTGCTTAGCGTAGTTTGTCTTTGCAGTTTTTACACCATCTAAATCTTCAAGGTCAAAATCTATATTCATAGCACAGGAACTACAATGCATTCCTTCTATTTTTAATTTCTTCTTTATAATTTTACTCATAAAACTTCAATCACCCCCGTATACATCCCCATAGAACAGGAGAATGCTATTCCCCCTTCTTTTTGCGGGGTAAAAGTTATTGTTTCAGTTTCATTCGCTTGAAAGTTTTTACTTATACCCAAAGATGGTATACGAAAGGCAGAAGCGCAACTATAAGCATCTTTACTTGTAATCTTAAGATTAACTGGTTGGCCTTTCTTTACTCGTATATAGTTTGGTGAGTATCCACTTGAAGTAATAACTATTTCAGGATTTTGATTTGTAGGTGCTTCACTATATAATTTTTCTTCACTCTTTGGCTGGACACTGTTATTAAACGCATTGGTTATTGTTTGTGAATTCAGGGGAAAATTCAGGGCAATAAGTGCTCCGTTGATTGATGTAATGCCTAAATAAATCACCGCTACGGCAGCTATTTTCAAGAATTTGGCTCTGAAATTATCTCCTAATACACTTGTTATCCACCCGATACCGAAAAAGAGCGGTGTAGTTCCTAATACAAAAGTGGCCATAATTGCAGCTCCGACTAAAGGATTAGCACTGCTGATAGCTAAAGCTTCCATTGCTAAAGTTGTTCCACAAGGAATAAAGATTGTCATTGCTCCAAGCAATGCAGGAGCAAATAACTCTTTACTCTTAGATTGATTTCTTACTCGTCTTGTTAAAAATTTTGGGGGCTGAATAACAGCGTATCTGAATATTGGATGGATATTTAACAAATTTAACGCAACGGCTATCATATACACTCCAGCAATAAATTGCATTATTATTTGGGTATTTTGATTAATGCCAATAGCTCCTCCAAAAGCACCAAGAAGGAATCCTAAAACAGTGTAGGCTACAAGTTTTGCAGCCAGAAATGCTAACGTTGGAAAAACTGGACTTCTCTTATTAATATGTTTTTCTACTTCCTCTTCCTCTCGTGCTGCAATAACAGAGGCAAGTAAACCTCCTTGAACAGCAAGACATGTTAATCCTCCAACTGTTAATCCTGTTAAAAAAATTACCCACAAATCCATAATTTATATCCTCACTTTCTTTAGTAGGAGAGAATTTCCTACAACCGAGATTGACGACATAGCCATAGCTGCTGAAGCAAAAATAGGATTCATCAAAATTCCCCAGACGGGATATAGAATGCCCATAGCAACTGGAATGAGGATCACATTATAACCAAATGCCCAGAATAGATTTATTTTAATTGTTATCATTGTCTTTTTTGAAAGTTCTATTGCATGAGCAACAGATCGTAAATCTTTATTAACTAAGGTGATGCCTGCTGCTTCTATAGCAACATCCGTCCCTGAACCCATAGCGATTCCTATATTTGCAGTTGCCAAAGCAGGAGCGTCATTGATTCCATCTCCAACCATTGCTACTATTTTACCTTCATTTTGTATTTTTCTAACTTCGGATTCTTTATCCTGAGGCAAGACTTCAGCTAAAACTCTTTTTATCCCCGCTTGCTTTGCAATAGCTTCTGCTGCTCTCTGATTATCACCAGTAATCATAACGACCTCTATCTTTTTGTCTTGGAGTGTCTTCACACCTTCTCTCGCTGATTCTTTTAATGTATCCGCAACAGCAATTAAACCTAGTACATTCTTTTCATCCGCTAAAATCATAACGGTTTTCCCCTGGCTCTCTAGTTCTTCGACTTGCTTTTTAAAGCTTTCTGTTTTAAGACTTTCTTTAACCATCAGCTTTAAGTTGCCGAAGACATATTTTTTACCTTTTACTTTTCCTTCAATTCCAAAACCTGAGATAGCTTTAAAAGCTGTGGTTGCTATGAATTCTATACCTAAGCTTTCAGCCTTCTTGAGAATCGCCTCTGCTAATGAATGTTCCGAACCCTTCTCAAGAGATGAAGCAATTTGCATGATTTCTTTTTCTTTATCTTTTCCAAATGGAACTACGTCAGTTACTTGGGGTTTTCCAACGGTTAGAGTTCCAGTTTTATCAAAAATTACTGTATTGACCTTATGTGCAATTTCCAGACTTTCAGCATCTTTAATGAGAATGCCTTTTTCAGCACCTCTACCAGTTCCAACCATAATAGCGGTTGGAGTAGCTAGACCCATTGCACAAGGACAAGCAATAATTAAGACTGAAATACTATTTAAAAGGGCGAAAAGAAATGCTGGAGTTGGGCCAAAAGCATACCAGATTGCAAATGTAGCAAAAGCCAACATAATGACAATTGGAACGAAATAAGCAGAAATAGTATCGGCAATTCTTTGAATTGGTGCTTTAGAACCTTGTGCTTCCTGAACCAGTTTAATAATCTGAGAAAGCATAGTTTCTGAGCCTATCTTAGAAGCTTTAAAAACAAATGAACCTGATTTATTTATGGTTGCTCCAATTACAGTATCGCCTTTGTTTTTATCAATGGGAATACTTTCTCCTGTAACCATAGATTCATCAAGACTCGATTGACCTTCAACGATTATCCCATCAACAGGGACTTTTTCTCCTGGTCTAACTCTTACTAAATCTCCAACTACAACTTCAGAAAGAGGAATGTCTATTTCTTGATTATTTCTCACCACTCTAGCAGTTTTTGGTGCAAGACCAAGAAGTTTTTTGATCGCATCAGAGGTTCCTAGCTTAGCTTTAGCTTCAAAATACCTTCCCAGTAAAATAAGACCAATCACAACCGCTGCCACATCAAAGTAAGGCATAGGTTCAATACCCAGCCCCTCAAATACCGAAGGAAATACAGTAACAGCAACAGAGTAAAGGTAAGCAGCCGAAGTTCCTATTGCTACCAATGTATCCATATTGGCAGTTCGATTTTTAAACGCAGGAATAGCAGCTCTATAAAATTCTGAACCTGCCCAAAATTGAACGATTGAGCCTAATATAAGCTGAACCCAGAAGTTTTGAAGTGGATATGGAGAAAAGTTCATCAGAAAGGGAAAGCTTCCCCAAACAATTAAACCGCCCAGGAATAGACTGGTAATAACTTTTATTTTTAGATTTTCCAACTCCTTTAATTTATCTTTTCTTTGAGAGTCTTGCTCTACATCTTCGTTTATAATCGCTTTGTAACCTGCGCTTTCAACTGCTGAAGCAATTTTTTCTGATGAACATTCATCTTTATTAAATGCAACAGTTAATTGTTCAGTCGCTAGATTAACATTAGCTTTATTAACACCTGCAACTTTGCCAACTGCTCTTTCAATCAGCCTTACGCAGCTTGCACAATGCATTCCTTTGATTGGATATGTTTTTGTCTCCATTATTTAACAAGCAGTTTTCCATGGAACATTTCCATTCCACACGAAAAACCAAACTCTCCTTTCTTTTGGGGTGTGATTTCTAAGGTAACCTTTTCATTTAGAGGCAGAAATTTTCTGATTTTAAAATCGCCCAATACAACTTCTTCTAAACAGCTAGAAGGGTCTTTTCGGAAAAAATTAAGTTTTGTGGTTTTTCCAAAGGGGATTACCACTGAAGCAGGTTTATACCCACCTTTGACTGTAATGTCTACTTCGTCGCCAGTTGCTTCCACTTGCTTGTCTTCTTTTTTCAAAAAAAACCAATAAGTAAAAACAATTCCACCCATACTAAATAATGTGACTAATACTTTATCAATTTCCATATGTTATCTCCTTGGAAGAAGTGCAGGAATGCACCTCTCCTAAAAAGATTACTGTGCATAACCCCAGTTCTGATACCACTGTCTCATTTCGTTAATTTCTTTAGTCTGAGCAGTGATTATATTATCAGCTAACTTTTTCATTTCTGGTCTTCGCGTCTGGCTTTTAAGCATGTTTGCCATCATTACTGCCATTTGATGATGGGGAATCATTTCTTCTATGAAGGCTTTATCAAAATCTGGTGTGTTTTCAAGCCTTGTTACGTCCGTGTCGTTACCCATCATTCCCATGTGCATTTGGTTGCCCTGTATCATTCCATGCTGACCCATTACATTACTGCTTGATGGAACTTCTTTACCAAACCAATCTTGATACCACTCTTTCATCTGATCTATTTCTTGACCTTGAGACTTAATGATGTCTTCAGATAGCTGCTTAATTTCTGGTTTTTGAGCCTTAGTTAATGCGAGTTTTGCCATCGTGATAGCATCTTCATGATGAGGTATCATTTGCTCAATAAAGTGGGCATCTATACCATCCGAGTTTTGTATCAGAGCTTGCTGGGGGGTATTTCTAAATCCCATCATTCCCATCATGCCTGAGCTGTTTGAGTTA
>CAZMGC010000033.1:0-5239 GCA_964565795.1 uncultured Gammaproteobacteria bacterium | reverse complement strand
AAACAAGTAGTCCTCCAATTATTAAACCTCCTAATCCGTATTTCAGTTTTTCATCCATTTTCTTCTCACCTCCTATTTATTAATTCTTTTAAAAAGAGTTACGAGTTCTGAGATAACCTTTTCTTTTTCATGCTCCATTTGATGAGCAACATGTGTTTCAAGGTGTCTCTCAAATAAAACTGTGTCTAAACTTCTTAGTGAATTTTGAATTGCAAGACTTTGATTAAGAAGATCGATGCAGTATTCATCGTTATCGATCATTTTTTGAAGTCCGTCTAATTGGCCTTTGATTATGTTAATTCTTTTTTGGGCTTTGACTTTTACATCTTCATAGTGAGATTTCATAAATATATTTATATACCCCCTGGGGGTATATGTCAATAGGTGTTTTTAGAGGTTTATTCAACTAATTTGGCAAGATCTTCTTCTCTCTCATAAGCTTTCAGTCTACCTGTCAAAATACCTAATCTATACTGTATTCCGTCACTCATTAGTCTCCAATTTGTGTCCTCCAAAGCAGATTTAATTAACTTTTTCAAAGTATTCTGACTATCGTATCCCTTTCTATCTTCTTTAGTTTCGTTTACTGAAAAATCAATAATTATATACTGTCCCATCTCTGGCTTTCCAAATTTCAAATCTGCATACCCTTCTTTCTCAATCGTATCCGCAAGTAGTTTTCCTAGCTGAATAACTGTGAGGCTTTTTAATTGCCTTGCCTTCTGAATTAAAGGGTTGTTGTCTTTTTTCTCCTTTTCTATCGTCTCATCTACAAAGCGAGAAATTTGCTCATAAGTATGTAACATTTCTTCGCCTGTTTTTTCGTCCACACAAAATTCTTTTCTATATTCTGAGAGTAATTTATTTTCTCTAGATTCTCTTGCTTCTCGTTCTTTTTTAGATTTATTAAAATCATAAATGTCCTTATTCTTATAATCGTAGTTTGGACAAGTAGTGGTTGTAGTAAAAACATTCTTAACATTTTTGGAATTTTCATTGAGTATTGAATTACATTTAGGACACCTTGGATCTTCTCGATGCCATTCGCTACCATCCTCGAAAAAAGCCTGTCTTTTTTTGCATTTAAGACATTCAAACATGAATAGAACTTGGCTTTCTGGTTCATATGAACCTAATAAATCTTTCGAAGTGACTTTTGTTGCAGAAAAACATTCTTTACAAAGTATGCCATCTGGTGCAACAGCGTTATCAAATTTTTCCTGCTCTTTACTATCCCTATTTATCCATTTTTGAATAGTCTCTTTCTTACGCTTATATCGTTGGGCTTTTATAATATTGACTGTATAACTTGCTATTTTATGAACCTCTTTATCAAATTCTTCCCTTGTAAATTTCCTAAGTTCCTTTTCATCTCTTTTCTTCTCAAAACCCTCTCGAATGTTCCAATACCAATCCAAACATTCTTCTATTGTATGAAGATCATAACGATCAACGTAATACTGGTCAGCTTGAAGATATTTAAACATGGCTTAGCCACTCCTTCATCTTTTCAAAATACTGAGGATTACGAGCGACTAATTTTTCAAAAATAGACTTTGCTTTATCACTGACTGGAAGTTTAGCGAGTCTATCTATAATAAGGTCTAAATCATTTGCAATAATTACACCTTCTGGATAGTCAACTAGATAATTGACCCACTCTAAAAATACTGCATCACCTTTCTCATCTGCGATTTTGACAAGGATTTTGCCATTGTAATGAAATGGCCACCAGTGCATTTCGTAAAGATTATCTTTTGTGATTTTCCCTTGCAAATATGGTCTTTCTACATTTAAGCATTTTTTCCAAAGTTCAAAACATTCTTCAAACTTCTGCTCAAAATTTTCTTCAATGAAATAATAGATATTTGTCATAACCTCATGCTCATAAGAGTCAGCAAGTATTAGGAGATATTTATAGGCAATAGTAAAATACTTTTCAAAATCTACCCCCTGTTCTTTTGGTAAATGCCAAAATGCCCAAGCAAATCCTGCTTTAACTTCACTGGATGAATCAGTTAGAATTTTTGTCAGCAATTCCTTGAAGTAAGTATCATCAAAATCTTTCAACTCTGCTATTCTTTCTTTGCTATAAACGTATTTCAGTTTCTCCTCATCTATCGCACTTGGCCTAAATTCTGCAAAGAAAATAAATAAGCTCCTGGCTTCTTCAATAATTTTGTCATTCTTAGTTTCCAAGAAAGTATTCAATATTTCCTTTGCTTCCTCAGTGGTAACGCTTCTAACGTTATAAAAAAGTCTCAAAATTCCCATCATTATTTGTTCTAATCCCCAGTTCTCTTTATCTCTCAGCATGTCGTAAGCTATTTGCTCGGTTTCATTAGCTACTTTAATATCAAGGAATCTTTCTGTGTGTTTATCTGGCAAAACAGTATGTCTTGCCATCATTAGTTGTTCGAGAGGAATACAAGAATAAGCTCTCACATAATAGTTTTCGTCTTGGGTTAGTTTTTTTACTAAAGGAAGAATCTCAGGGATATAAGTACGTCCAGGTAATAAAGCTATCTTTTGTAATATCCAAGCAACAGATGCTCTGATCGTTGTAATCTCGTTTACGTCTTTTCCTTTTTTGACTTGCTCATGAAGATTGTGTTTGCCTTCTGGGTCATCAGGATCATTTTCCAAACTGGGATTAGGATCATCAATAAAAAACTTTGCAATTCTGATTGCACCTTCATAGCCTTTTGCTTGAGCTAATTTGTCTCCATATCGAACAACTGATAACCTAGATTGAACATCAGGTATTTTTGTTATAAAAAGCTTAACATCATCTTTGCAATCAGTTAGCCATGATGAAACTATTTCTTCATAAACTCTGATAATTAAATCATTGTTGTTTTCAATTTCATTAATACTGCTAGTAATTACAATCTGCTGATTGTGAGTGAGTGAATCTCGACTCCATATTTCCTGTATAATTGCTTTTCCTTCTTCAAAGTCTTCAACCAAAACCTGTGATAAAACTTTAGCTGTTTGCCATACATCCCACTCTCCCTGTTTGTTTATGAAATAATCACTATTGAGAAACTCTCTTAAAATGGCTGTGCCTCTGCTCTTCGTCTTTGGATTCGTAAGTAGACCAGGAACATGTGAAGTAATATTTCCCTCCAGCACTCCTCGAAACTTATTATAGTCAGGGTTTTTGCCCCATGCCTCCAAAGCAGCTAATGCGTCCTCATGTCCTTTATTTGCCAATTCACTGACAATTTTTTCTACATGATCATTAGCAGGGATGCCTTTGTATGGTTCGTAGTCGAGTTGTAATTTTACGAGTTCCCATTTTTGATCATCTGAAAACGCGTCTCCACCTACTTGTTTGTAAATCAGCTCTGTCTTATGAGGAATTCCTTTTCGCATTTCTACAAACTCTTTAATTATTGCGAGTGCTTCTTCTTTATATTTCGGATTTAAATAAGCACTCATTATTACGGGGATAGAAGCTCTATTTAAGTAGTCAGGCCTCGCTAATGAAACTGAATCTTCTTTTGTGGTAATTAGCTTTTCTGTTATAAACTTCCACGCTGCATCAGGATTCACTGAATAATATTGAGTTAAGATTGGCTGCAATATGTGAGTAATAAAATGCCTATCCGTATTGGTAAAACCCATGTGTTCCCATCCTTCATAAATGGACTGCCTACCAAAACGTTTATAAAACTTTTCGTACTGCTTTGATAACAATTCTGATAGAGATAAAATTCTGGACTCAATATCAGCTTCTACATACAATTTAAGAATTTTAAAAATATCATCAGGAGTATGATGCCAAAACTGACCATCATCGCTTACTAAATCAAAAAAGTTAAAAATAAAAGCGACAATTTCATTCTTAACTCTTTCGTCAGTTTTTTCATAAAGCTTTCTTAAAGCCTCAGTTGTTTGCTCTTGTTCCCATTCTTTACGGTCTGATTTTTTGAGAAAGAAAACCTCTTTGGTATTGATCTCGATTAAGCTTTTTAGTATTTCAAAGATCTGGTGATCGTACTTGCGTGTCTGGTCAAGAATCGCTGAACAGATCTTCACAATGTCCACAACAATAAACTCTTGCCTATAAAAACTTAATAATCTTTCAATAACTGTTGGTAAAAAGTTGATTAAATATTCCTGGTTTTCTGGATCGTTTACGTTCTTTTGGAAAATATCGAAAACATTTAATGAGAAAGTCCCTCTGGCTGCTGCTTTCCATAAGTTGTCCCACTGATGAAGATTAAGACTTGGAAGACTATCTAGTTTTTTTATTGTGAGGTAATAAAGATCAGGAGTAGTAGTTAGAAGAGTTATTTCATTATTGCACCAATCTCGACTGGTTGGTTTATCAATTGCTGAGAGTAATTTATCTATTCTTTCTAATTTTTCTTTTTGTTCATCTTTATACCCTGCGTCATCTTGAACTTGTTTCTTTCTTTCATCAATCTGTTTGTAAAACTCTTCCTTCGAAAAAGTTTTACCTACCTGTGATCCTTTATAAACTTGATCAATAAGAATTTTGCTTACTATTTCATTAAAGGTTGTATCTGGAAACCATGCGCCTAGAATTTCGGCAAGTTGTGTCGTTACAATAAACTCATTGGTATCTTGATCAACTTTCCAAAACTTGATTTTAGGTAATAATTCTAAATGCTGGTCTGTGAAACCTTTTTTCTTTAATTTCTCCTTTATTTCCTCAAAATACTTTACGTTCTCAACATCACCCAGTGCATCTGGACTTAAATCCTGGCAAATAATGAGTATTTCATCATCTGTTCCTACCTTTTTATTATCAATCAGGCTATTTAATATACCTTTGATTACACCATGGGTAACTCTTTCCGTTTTGGATTCACAAATAATCTTTTTTCCTGAAGAGAAAACTAAATCAAAGTCTTTGAGTTCATCTTGTTCAAAAGCGATGTGATCAAGATTAGAGCTTCTGACGTATTGAAGAAATAATGATAATGCTGCCCAAGACTGAGCATTAATTCCTTTATATGTAGCTTTCCCACCTGTTTTACTCATACTGTAAACTTTTAACTTTGCGCCATGTGGCGTAGTTTTTGGTGGGACTTTTAGAGAGGCATCTCTGGAGGCTTGGAGTGGACAATCCTGCCCAGTTCATCCCTCTGAACAATGTTTCTTTCGTATCTTGGCTTTGGCAGCTCAATGATAAGCTCGTAAGGTATCCGATAATCGGCTTCAATTGAGCCTAAATCATTAAGTTGATTCCCACTCTGACTACTCC
>CAZMGC010000032.1:0-10039 GCA_964565795.1 uncultured Gammaproteobacteria bacterium | reverse complement strand
CTATGAAATGTCCATATTGCGGTTCACGCGAAACTGAAGTAGTAGAAACTAGAGACAGTGAGGATCTTGAGACAATAAGAAGAAGACGAAATTGTGTTAAATGTGAGAAAAGGTTTACAACATACGAAAGAGTTGAAAACATAAATCTCGTTGTTATTAAAAAAGATGGACGAAGAGAGCAATTTAATAGAGACAAATTACGAAATGGAATCAGTAGATCCTGTGAAAAGACTACGGTATCGGTTGAAGACATTGAAAAGATAATAGTAGAAGTAGAAAGAGAATTAAGGGGAGCGGACTCAGTAGAAGTAGAAAGTAAGAAAATTGGGCAAATGGTGGCGAGTAGGCTTAAGAAATTAGACAAGATTGGATATATTAGATTCTCAAGCGTATTTAAGAGATTTGTAGATGTAGAAGACTTTGAAAAAGAAGTCAAAAAATTAATAAATTAAAATTATGAAACTAGATGGCGTAAGACAAAAAGTATTTTTAGACAGATATTCCTTAAAGGATAAAGCTGGAAATCCTATGGAGCAAACTCCGGACGAGATGTGGAAAAGGGTTGCTAAGGGGATTGCAGGTCAAGAGAAAAAATCTCTTCAAAAAACTTGGGAGAAAAAATTCTATGATGCAATGGATGGATTTAAATTTCTTCCAGGCGGACGTATTTTGGCTGGAGCAGGAACAGGGTTTGACGTAACGTATTTTAATTGTTTTGTTATCCCATCCCCTAAAGATTCACGCGACGGAATTCTAGACAATCTTAAAATCATGATTGAGATTATGGCTCGCGGTGGAGGAGTAGGGGTTAATCTTTCAAGTCTTCGTCCAAAAGGCTCCCGAGTTAGAAAAGTAAATGGTTTTTCTTCTGGTCCAATGAACTGGGCAGAATTATATTCATTAGCTACAAAGGATATTGTTCAGCAGGGGGGCTCTCGCCGTGGTGCACTTATGCTTATGCTTCATGACTGGCATCCAGATATTGAAGAGTTTATAACTGTAAAACAGGATCTTTCTAGAATAAACGGAGCTAATTTATCGGTTTGTGTATCTGATGCTTTTATGGAAGCGGTAAAAAAAGATGCTGATTGGAATTTAGAATACCCAGATTTAGATGATCCAAAATATGACACTAAGTGGGAGGGGGATCTAGAGGGATGGAAAAAACTTGGTGGAAGAGTCCAAGTTAAAAAAACTGTAAAAGCAAAGTACCTCTGGGATCTTATTTGTACAGCTGCATGGACTTCAGCAGAGCCAGGTTTGCATTTCCTTGACCGCTCAAACAAAAGATCAAACACTGCATATTTTGAAACTTTAATCGCTACAAATCCTTGTGGAGAACAGCCTCTTGGAGCTTGGGCAGTATGTAATCTAGGAGCAATGAATCTTTCAGCTTATGTAAATACAAAAGGCGAGTTTGAGTACGATAGGTTTGGAAAAGATGTAAGAGTAGCAATGAGATTCTTAGATAACGTAATTGATGACACATATTACTTCTTTAAAGAGAATGAAAAAGTAGCAAAAGATATTCGTCGCACTGGTTTGGGAATTCTCGGTTTAGCTGATGCTTTAATTAAGATGAAATTAAAATACGGAGCACCTGAATCTGAAGAAACTCTTAAGAAGATTTTCGCAACTCTTAGAGACAACGCATATGACGCTTCAGCAGATATCGCAAAAGAAAAAGGCGCTTTCCCTAAGTTTAATAAAGAAAAATACATGAAAGGGTACCATATCCAAAATCTTCCAAAGGAAATTCAGGCTAAGATTGCAAAAAATGGAATTAGAAATGCAGTTCTTCTTACCATCGCTCCAACTGGAACTACAAGTTTGATTTCAGGAGTGTCTTCAGGAGTAGAACCAGTTTATGAATTTGAGTTTATTCGCCGCGATAGGTTAGGTGAGCACAAAATGTATCACCCTCTTTATGAAGAATGGAAAAAAGCTCATCCAAATGAAGAAAAACCAGCATACTTTGTTTCAGCAAACGATTTAACACCTGATGAGCATGTTATGGTTCAGGCAATTGCTCAGGAATATATCGACTCTTCAATCTCTAAAACGGTAAATGCTCCAAATGCGCATACGGTCGAGGATGTAAAGAACCTTTACATGTCAGCTTATGATAATGGTTTGAAGGGCGTAACTTACATGAGAGATGGATCTAGGGAGGGAGTTTTGTCCCGCGTAGAAGAAAAGAAAGAAGAGATAAAAGTTCCTGATATCGCAAATCACACTGTGCGTGCACCTCGTCCTATGATGATGGAAGGAGTAACTTACAAAACCCAAACTCCAGTTGGAGACACATATATTACTCTTAATCATGATCAAAACAGGGAGCCTTTTGAGATGTTTATAACAATTGGAAAAACAGGATCCGATGTAGCAGCAATGGCTGAGGCACTGGGCCGCATGATTTCCTTGAACTTGAGTCTCGCAGGCAACCTGCCGCCGCGCGAGAGAATCCGCCAGGTTATTAGTCAGCTGTCTGGAATAGGAGGAGCAAGAAGTGTAGGGTTTGGAGAAAATAGAGTGCGCTCGCTTCCAGATGCTGTCGCAAAAATTCTAGCAAGACAGTATGCCTTTAAGGTTAATGGAGTAGTAGAGGATAAATTAGTACCACCTTCAAACGCCCAGAGCCAAACGTCTGTAAATGTGCCAGCAGATTCTCCAGTTGAAGTAAAAAGCGAACCACAAGAAGAGATTGCAGTTCTTCAACAGCTTCCTCTTCAAGAAGGAATTACGATTGATACAAAACCTAAGACTAATAATTTTGATATTTGTCCAGAATGCGGAACTTCAGCTTTCGTATTCGAAGAGGGATGTGGCAAGTGTTACGCTTGCGGACATTCTGAATGTTAATTGTTAAAAATAGGGAATGGGTAAGTGAGGCGTAAATCCTCCACAGTGCCGCTACCGTAAAGTCGGAAAACCACCTTATTTAGATTCTCGAGCAAGATTTTTTTGGCGAACTTCTCGAGAGAGGAGTTTTTTTATGGCAGGACCGATTTATACGAAAACAGGAGACAAGGGAAAAACCTCATTATTTGATGGTAAAAGAGTATTAAAGTCAGATAAAAAAGTCGAGACTTATGGCACAATTGATGAGTTAAATTCTGCTATTGGTTTGGCTTCATCTTTTATTAAAATTACCTCAATAAATAAAGAGCTAGAAGAAATTCAAAATGATCTTTTAGAAATTGGTTCTTCGCTTGCAGTTAGCTCAACTTTACCTGCTCCCCAGATTGCCGATAGACCAGAAGAGTTTGAAAATCTTATCGACAAGTTGACTCGCCAAATGCCGTCTCTTAATCAATTTATTTTACCGGGCGGGGGAAAGGGCGGAGCACAGCTTCATGTAGCCCGAACAATAGCTAGAAGGGCTGAGAGAATGGTTGTAAGCTTGAATCAAAAAGAGGAAATTGACCTAAGTATTATTGTTTACTTAAATCGTTTGTCAGACTTATTGTTTACTTTTGCTCGATTTGTAAATTACAAAGAAAAGAAAAAAGAAAAAATCTGGAGGAAAAAATGAGCGCAGAAAGAGCAGCAACCTATGATCCTAGAAGTTTTGAACCACAGCCGCAGCTTCGAGTTGTTGAAGCTTTGCCGCCTCAATCAGAGCTACAAAGATTAATAACTCATTTTGATGAAAATTGGAGACAGGAAGGTTTACCTCAAGATTGGTATCGTTTAAGAGGGGTTGGATTTAATGTAGAAGCGGAGATGAAAGTTTTGAGAGATCAAGAGATTCCTCTTTCAGATAGGGCAGCGCAAAGTGAAAGAAATTTAATAGGTTTTAAAGTTGAATATCTTGATCAAAATGCTTCTGTTTATCCAGTCGAATACGAAACTAGATTTGGCGCAGACGGAGCCTATTTATACGACAAGAGATACAAAGCAAGCATGATTTCTACTGTTTCAACAGATGAGCGAAACGGTAGCGCAAGAGATGCATTGGTAAGCGTTGAATCTTTTATGCTTTCGGCTGCTCCAGTAGGATCTTTGGCTGTTATGACAAGTCCAGAGGGGCCAACTGGTGCTCCTGATGGGTCCGGAGGACTAAGAGACAATAGTGGCCAGCAGATTAGATATCCAGATTCGTATTTCTTTGTTTTCCAGAAAAAAGAGGGAGGGAGAGTTACGGGATTTGGATTGAGAACTGACTCCACAGCATTAGAGTGCCGAAACGTGATTAGGCGTTTGACAGGAAAAGAGCTTCCGGTTGACGCACCGCTTGAAGATTATGTTCGTCAAATTGCCTTAATCAGTCCAAGTTCAGAGGTGAGCTCAGTTAGGGACGTTATGGATGTTCTAAGAACTTCAAGAGCCCAGGATAGACAGACCTTAATCGATAAAAAGAATTCATGGGAAAAAGCGAATGCGGACACGGAAAGAGGAGAACAGTTGTACGAGCTTGATGTCGAGGGAAGGCAAATAATCGCCGAATATCGAGATCTTGTATCAAGCGGGAGCTTGTCAGATATTGAACTTCAAAAAGCGCTTTCGGCAACAGTCCTTAGACTTTCTAAACTTTATTTGTTTGATAAAAAAAGAGAAGCATATTCAGTTAAGGGAAATGTTATTTTTCCAGATAGATTTGATTCTGGGCGTGAGTCAGGTCCAGCATTTGGACATACTTTAAATGAAGTTAAAAAAATTGATGGCTGTGCAGGGGGAGGAGAGAGTGCTAATGCAGTGAAATCAATTATTGATAGGCAAGGAATGGCTGTAATGTTTGGAGATGTAGCTGGTTTGCCTTTAGATAAGGATATGTATGGGAAAAGATGGTTTAAATGTGGGAATGATGATTGCGATGTAATAAATATTAGACCAAAAGATGTGCTTCTTAAAAACTGTCAAGGCTGTAAGAAACCTATTAGCTGTTAGTTTTTTGTAAAGATTATTTCAAGCTAGTTAGCCTTATTGTGATAATATAGTTATATATGAATGAAGATCCAAATTTAACAGTATTACAAGAGCAGCAGATTGAAGCTGATGTTTCTCAGGTAGCCACAGCTCAAACTGAAGACTTGGTAACCCAAACTCATGCGCATGTTCAAGTGCCTGAGGAGCTTAAGGATACAGTTAAGGCTGTAAAAATTCCAGATCTTTCACTGGCAGAGACTGTTCCAGGCGTCCAGCAACATCCGCCAGCTCATAAGACAATTACGGGAGACATAATTACTTTACCTGACATGTTCTCTACACGAGAAGCTGCTTTAGCAGCAAGTGTGGGGAAAGCTACCGATGGTAATGCAGATGCAGGAAGAGTGTTTGGTAGACAGGATCAAAGAGGAAGATTAAGAGTTCAACACGAAATAGATAAGGCAGCTTAAATTATGTTAGGAGGAAATCCTTTTGCGTTAATGTTCAATTTGATGTTGGCCATCTTAATACTTGGCCTTCTTTCTGCTGCAATTGGAGGAATAGGATACGCTCTTGCTTTAAGATATAAATTTAGGAATCGAGAAAAAGCGTCTCTTGATTCAACTCTTCTTCAAATTGCTCTTCCTAGGGATAATGAAATAAAAATTGATGCAGCAGAGCAGCTTTTTTCTAGTTTTGCATCGCTTCATAAAAGCGGGAAGCCGCAATGGTTAGTCGACCAGCCAGTTCTTTCTTTTGAAATAGTTGGGATGCCAGGTGACATAAGGTTTTTTATCTCAACTCCAAATAAGTATAAGGATTTTGTCGAAAAGCAGATAAACGGAGCATATCCCGATGCTGAAATAAAAGAGGTAACTGAAAAAACTTCTTTAAGGGAAGGGTTTGTTGTGGGAAATGACTATAACATTTTCGGAGAAAACTCTAAGGTGGCCTTTGCTCAGCTTGGTCTTAAAAAAGATAATTACGAACCTATAAAAACATATAAAGAATTTGCAGTTGACCCTTTATCTACGATTACTTCAGTTCTTGCAAAGATGACTGAAGGGGAGGGGGCTGCGATCCAGATCCTTATTTCCCCTGCAGAGTCTGAGTGGAAAAAGGCAGGAAAAGATCATGTATCTCATACTAAAAAAGAAGAAGCAAACCCTGAGACAGCTAAATATTCAGTTGATGCAAAACAGCTTGAATCCATAGAATCAAAAGTAAGTAAACCAGGATTTAATACAGTTGTTAGACTGGTTGTAGCATCATCTACCAAGGAAAGCGCGGAAGCGCATTTAAATAATATTAAGAATGCTTTTAGTCAATTTTCTGGACATAACTCTTTTACAAAAGTAGCTGTAAAAAGACAAAAAGCTTTTATGGATGATTTTATTTATAGATATCATCAAAGACGTGGTGCTCCTTCAATTTTAAGTTCAGAAGAGCTTGCGACTATTTTCCATTTCCCAAATAAATCAGTGGCAACTCCTCATATATTCTGGGTCAGTTCTAAGAGGGCTCCGGTAGCAGCCCATGTTCCAACAACTGGTCTTTTCTTAGGCAAAAGTGTTTATAGAGGTCTTTCCCGTGATGTATTCGTAGAGCGTGATGATAGAAGAAGACACATGTATATTATTGGAAAAACAGGAACTGGAAAAACTGAATTTCTCAAGCAAATGATCCTTCAAGATATTAAAAATGGAGAGGGAGTTGGGGTAGTGGATCCGCATGGAGATCTTATTGAAGATATTCTCCAAATGATTCCTCCGGAGCGCGCAGAAGATGTAATTTTATTTGATCCTTCAGATACCGCTCGTCCAATGGGGCTTAATATGCTTGAGGCTGATACAGAAGAAGAAAAACATTATGTAGTTTCTTCGATAGTTGGACTTATGTATAAGCTTTATGATCCTAACAAGACAGGAATCATCGGACCTCGCTTTGAGCATGCGATTCGTAATGCGATGTTAACAGTTATGAGTAGAAAAGGAAGCACTTTCATTGAGGTCGTGCGCGTTTTAACAGATGCAAATTTCGTTCAGGAGCTCTTGCCACACGTTCAGGACCCAATCGTTAGAAGATATTGGACTGATCAGATTGCCCAAACTTCAGACTTCCATAAATCAGAAGTTTTAGATTATATCGTCTCGAAATTCGGTCGTTTTGTTACGAATAAAACTATGAGAAATATTATCGGGCAAAGTGAATCTGCATTTAATATGAAATATGTCATGGATAACCAGAAGATTCTTCTAATAAATCTTTCTAAAGGAAAAATTGGGGAAGAGAACTCTAGTTTCTTAGGTCTTATTCTGGTTCCAAAAATCTTAATTGCAGCAATGAGCAGGCAAAATATGCCAATGGAGCAGAGAAAAGATTTCTTTCTTTACGTAGATGAGTTCCAGAACTTCGCTACACCTGACTTTGCCCAAATTCTCTCCGAAGCTCGAAAATATCGTTTGGACCTCATAGTTGCAAACCAGTTTATAGGGCAGATGGAAGAAGAAGTTAAGAATGCTATTTTCGGAAACGTTGGTACACTGGCTGCTTTTCGTGTAGGAGTAACTGATGCAAATTATCTTCAACATGAGTTCCAGCCTACATTTTCTGAAGCTGATCTCATAAACATTGACCGCTTCAACTGCTATATGAGAACTGTAGTAAGCGGTGAACCTGTTCCTCCATTCTCTCTGGATACGACTAAAGACATGGAGCAAGAGCAAGCTGCTAAAAATCCAAGAGTTGCAGAGTTGATAAAGGAATTATCAAGACTTAAATATGGAAAAGATGTAAATGTGATAGAGCAGGTAATAGGCCAACGCGCGCAACTATAAACTTCGAAAAACGCCTCATTGATGTTATAATGTGTGGAATTCAGGGCTAGTAGCTCAGGGGTAGAGCGCTACTCTTATAAAGTAGATGTCCTTGGTTCAAATCCAAGCTAGCCCACACGCGTTAATACTACAAATGCCACAAATATCAAATAAACAAATATTTAAATATTGAGCTATTGGTATTTATTTGTAGTATTGGTAGTATTTATAACTCTGAGAGGACTTGTGATTCTGAAGCTCTATCTGGAACGTATTCTAAATATCTTTCTGTAGTTGAAAGTCTCTTGTGGCCAAGAATTTTACTTAATAGAACAATTGAAGCTCCGTGTTTTAAGTGATGGGCTACGAATGTATGTCTTAAATCGTTAACCTTAGCGTTTTTGATCTCAGCTAATCTAAAGTATCTTTCTACTGAAGTTCTAATGTTTCTGATTAAGAAAGGTTTTCCAGATTTAGTAATAAACAAATGATCTTCTGTTACTTTTGGACGTACTTCTAAATACCTTTTTAAGGCTTCCTGAGCTCTTTTATTAAGGGGTACTAAGCGTTCGCCGTGTTTTTCCATTGGTGGGATGTGAAGTGAGTCTTTTTGAATGTCTGAAAGCCTTAATGCTGTTAATTCTCCAATTCTGATTCCAGTTTGAAGTAATAATTCAATAATTGCGCTCATTCTAGCGTCATTTCTTGCTGCATCTCGAAGCGCTCTATATTCAGTTGGAGTTAGAATTCTAGGTGGAGCTAACTGATATTTAGGATGAGCGACAAGTAGGGAAGGGTCGTCTGTAATGAATTCGTTAACTTTTAAGAACCTATAAAAAGTTCTCGTAGAGTTAATTTTTCTAGAAATTGACTTAGGAGTATATCCATCATTGTTCATTTTTGCCAAGAAAGCTTCAATATCTTCCTTAGAAACATCATGAACATGTTGTCTTTCGAGCTCATTTAAGAAGCCAACTAGCTGCTCGATATCTTTTCCGTATGCTACAATTGTAGAGGTCGAATGACCTTTGTCTTTTAGGAAACTTTTGAACTGCGAACTGGCATCAGCGAGTTTTATTTGATTCATAATGGCCTATAATATCACAGTTCTGAGCTCGTAGTCAACTATGAAAAAAATATTTTTCTTCATCGCAATTGTTGCTTGCATACTCTTAATTAATACTCTTTTGCGCTCAATTTATGATTTATGGAGCAAGCAAGACTTGGTTGTAACTGCAGAAAATGATTTAAAGCGGGAAAAACGTGAAAATGAGAAATTAAAACAGCAGCTAGTCCTAGTTAGTGACGAAAATTTTGTTGAAAGTGAAGCTAGAAATAAGCTTTTTATGGTACGCCCTGGGGAGTCGGGAGTTATTGTTCCAGAAGGCTTAATTCAAAAAAAAGAGAAAAAAGAGGTCGAAAATATTCCAAATTGGCAAAAATGGGTTAATTTATTTAAGAATTAAGACTCTTTGATCTTAATTTCATTTTCTACTGAGGGATTTTGAAATAAATTTGAAGCAGATCCACCCCGCAAAAATAATTCCATAAATCTATCCTCGTGGCCTGAAGAGCCTGGCGCGAAAGCAAGTTCTCCTTCGTGAATATTAAATGTACCATCTGTATAAGTGGCTACGTGTTTTTTTCCGTTTATGTCAACAGAAAGCATTTGGCCAGGCTTGTATTTAGCTTCAGAAGAATAAATGGAGGTTTTTATGTTGCCATAGCCATCAATTGAAGCAATAACTCTTTTTGGAGCATCGGGAATAATGCTTGTGCTTTCTGGGATTCCAATAAAAGATTTATCTCCTTGAATCATTTTAGCTACAGGGAAAGGGTATTTGTCTCGACTTCTAAATTGTGAACCTTCATTTTCTACAATTACATGGTTAAATTCCTCTATAAATGGTTTTATAAAAGAAAAATTATAGCCAGCATTAATTCCAACTAATTCGAAGCCATTTTTAAGTTTTGCATACATTAGAACTTCTCCTTTGTTGTTTTTCTGAGCATGCTTTTTGTCTTTCCTTGGTGCAGTGTTAGAGAAAATATATGTATTTTTTAAATTCGGAGTTAATGCGACCTGATAAATCCAAAAACCAGTATTAATCGTAGAGAAAGGGGGAGTAGATTGAGTGTGAATAAATACGTCAGGAATGAGGTTGCGTAATCTAATTATAACCTCTGTAAAAGCGGGATCACCAGTTCCGTAATCTGAGATTAGTATTAATGTTTTGTCCACGGCCGTTAAATATACCAAAATTTAACCAAAAAAGGAAGCCTAAGCTTCCTTAATGACTATGTTGCGGGGCTAGGAGTTGCGCCTAGCCTGTGAGATTATGAGCCTCACGTGC